>FR902965.1 GCA_000438155.1 Firmicutes bacterium CAG:95 | reverse complement strand
CACCGTTCTGTGTCTTGATAGCTGCAAGGTAGCCAAAGTATAACCACTGAACTGCTTCTTTAGCGTTTGTAGCAGGACCTGAAATATCATAGCCATAGATCTTAGCCATTTCTTTCATTCCCTGAAGAGCTTTGATCTGCTCAGCGATCTCTTCTCTTAAACGGATAATATCTTCTGTCATTGTTCCGTTTTAGCTGCACCATTCTGAGTCTTGATTGCTGCAAGGTATCCGAAGTATAACCACTGTACAGCTTCCTTAGCGTTTGTAGCAGGACCGGAAATATCATAGCCGTAAATCTTGGCCATTTCCTTCATTCCCTTAAGGGCTTTGATCTGCTCAGCGATTTCTTCTCTTAAACGGATAATGTCTTCTGTCATTGTTCCGTTACCGCAGTTCTTCTTGTCTTCTGTCTTCTTCTGGATCAGGAAATCGATACCGTAAAGAGCAACTCTTCTGTAGTCACCTACGATACGTCCACGTCCGTAAGTATCAGGAAGACCTGTAACGATATGTGTATGACGAGCAACTTTCATCTCGTCTGTGTATGCATCAAACACTGCCTGGTTGTGAGTCTTGTGATACTCGTTGAAGATCTTATCGAATTTAGGATTTACTTCAAAACCATATGTGCTGGCTGCCTGCTGAGCCATCTTGATACCACCGTATGGCAAAGAGCAACTCTTCTGTAGTCACCTACGATACGTCCACGACCATAAGTATCAGGAAGTCCTGTTACGATATGAGTATGACGAGCAACCTTCATCTCATCAGTATATGCATCAAATACTGCCTGATTGTGTGTCTTATGATAATCGTTGAAGATCTTGTGGAACTTAGGGTTAACTTCATAACCATAAGTGCTTGCAGCTTCTTCTGCCATCTTAATACCGCCGTAAGGCATGAATGCTCTCTTTAACGGCTTGTCTGTCTGAAGACCAACGATCTGCTCAAGATCCTTCATAGACTCATCAATGTAACCAGGACCATAAGCGGTAAGACTGGAAACAACCTCTGTTTCACACTCTAAAACACCGTCATGTTCACGTTCTTCCTTCTGTAACTCCTGAAGTCTTCCCCAAAGCTTATCCGTTGCTTCGGTAGATCCCTCCAGAAAGCTCTCGTCACCATCATAAGGTGTGTAGTTTCTCTGAATGAAATTACGCACATTCACGTCTACATCCCAATGGCCATCTTTCACAAATCCTCTCCATGCTTCTGCCATGAAAATATACCTCCTTCTGAAATTTACAATAATATTATCAACAGGGAACTTTATAAATGGTTCACCTACTGTTGTTTACGATAAAAGTGTACTACTTATAATAGCTTAGTGTCAACCATTTTGCTCAATGCACGTAATTTTGTACATGTCTTAAGGTTATCTCTTAATATGTGTCTGACACTTTTCCACATATCTGTAAAAAGACTCCTATACGCTCCATCCATTATTTATTCTGAAATGGCCAGTTTTTCAAACTGCGGACGAACCTTGCGGAATACTTCCATCAGTCTTGGAGAAAACACACCACACTCCCCGTTGACAATCATGTGAAACGCTTCTGCAGGAGAATTTATTGAGGAGGATATCTATCATGGATTTTATGAATGAATTTTATATGTGCATTACGAACGCCCATGCTTTATAGTATAATCTAAACATAATTGTGTAAGGGTCAAATGCCATAAGCAATGCCTCTTCTCTGAATGATTTGAAATTTGGGGAAATAACCTGATTATAAAATAGATACCGGACAATACCAGGCATCCCGATTATAAGGAATGAGCTCATCACTCATGCAGAGGATAATACCCGGCTGAACATCCAATTTGAACTTCTGGAGAACACCAAAATTCTTATCAGGCTTTCACTGTGCTATCACAAAAAAACACCTCGACCTCTGCGTTCAGACCTTCAGTCGAAAAAGCCGTGTCCCTGATTTCTTCAAAGTCCGCGATGATGATGTCACGCTCCCTGACGAGGATGTTAAGAGCCCTTATGAATAACCGCTTGATAATATCCTCATCCAAATGCGGCGTGCCAAAGGTGTCAATCTGTACGGTAACAGGATCGGCTTTACCGATGGCGTAGCTGATAGCGACCTGAATCATCTTAAAATGCTCCAACGCCTCCACAATTGCTCTATCCTTATCCTCCGGACACTGTGGTTGCCTACTGTCTTCATTTTTAGACAAATTAGGACTTGGAACAAGTTCCATCTTTATAAACAGTATACGAAAGAACTTTATTCTGTTTATAATATTCCATTCCACGCCATACAGACTTACTGCCGGCAATATCAATCAGTCCCATATAGTACCTGGATTATAACTCTCCTCTACAACAGGCATTGCCCATCCTTCATTCTCCCAAAGCATGCAGATCCCACCATCCCGGACAGCCCGGAGGAATGGCTTGATGAGTTCAGCACCTTCTCCATCTACCAGGTGCTTCCGAAAATCATCGAGCTTTGGGGCTTAAATGTCCAGACGGATGTAGAATCTAAAAAAACTTCACGCAACAGATCGGCCGATGACCACACCCTTGTTTCTGCTTCGTTGCGTACAGCTCGGCATCTCCATCCGGGATCTTGACCTTCTCACGATCGGTATGGTGAATGACATGTACGCAGAAAGCAGCAATGATGAGTACAAGGGCTATGCGCAGATCACTACGCAGATGGATTTTGATGCATTTTAGCATAATTTATGCATCTTATATAATGACAGTGTGTTGACATTAGACGCTCATTTGAGTATACTATACTTGAATGGAGGTGTTCTGTATGGCAACAACTAATTTAAATATTCGTACAGACAAGGCAATCAAGGACC
>FR902964.1:11705-14988 GCA_000438155.1 Firmicutes bacterium CAG:95 | reverse complement strand
GTACTATCCGGCAGCTTATGAATGGCCACGGCTGAACTGTTACTTTATTTTACTGTTACGTGTGCATTATTTATTGACAAAACGGGCATTCTGGCTTATCATAATGATGTATGGGCAATGACGAAGACGAGTACCTTGGATTATCGCTTAAAGAGAGCCGGGATGGTGAGAAGCCGGCAGAATGAATCTGAGAGAATAACAGCTTCCGAGCCGTAATTTCATTGGTGAAAGTGACTGCATGGCAGTAAATCAGGTGGCACCGCGGATAAGTATATTCGTCCTGAATTGATTGTGAAATCAATTCAGGACTTTTTCATGTAGAGCACTTAGAGAAGACGAGCCAGAGGCGAAGTGTGAGGTTAGTGAGAACGGTACCCGGACACTTAATGAGAACGAGCGAAGCGAAGTACGAATTTAGTGAAACGGGTAGATGTAAATTAAGAAATAAACCAGAAGAAGGAGAAAAGAGATGGAATTATCAACGTTGTATCGTGAATGTACCTTAAACCAGGTATCTGAAAATGACATTGGCAAAGAACGCAGGGTAGCCGGCTGGGTAGAGAATATCCGTGATCACGGCGGCGTATCCTTTGTGGACTTAAGAGACATGTATGGCGTATTACAGATCGTTATGCGTGACACCTCCCTGTTAAAGGGAATCAACAAAGAGGACTGTATCAGCGTCCTTGGCAAAATCGAAAAGCGTGACGAGGAAACCTACAACCCGAAGATCCCGACGGGAACCATCGAACTGGAAGCGCACAGCATTGAGATTCTTGGTAAGGTATATCGTCCCCTTCCGTTTGAAATCGCGACTTCCAAGGAAATCCGTGAGGATCTGCGTCTGAAATACCGTTTCCTTGATCTGAGAAATCCGAAGGTCATGAGCAACATGATTTTCCGTTCCAATGTCATTGCTTTTCTTCGTCAGAAGATGACCGAGCTTGGCTTCATGGAAGTACAGACCCCGATTCTGTGTGCATCTTCTCCGGAGGGCGCAAGAGACTATATCGTTCCGTCCAGACATTACAAGGGTAAGTTCTACGCACTTCCACAGGCACCCCAGCAGTATAAGCAGCTTCTGATGGTATCCGGCGTAGATAAATATTTCCAGATTGCACCCTGTTTTCGAGATGAGGATGCAAGAGCAGACCGTTCTCCCGGTGAGTTCTATCAGCTCGACTTTGAAATGAGCTTCGCAACACAGGAGGATGTGTTCAAGGTTGGTGAAGAAGTGCTGACCGCCACATTTGAGAAGTTTGCACCGGAAGGCTATGAAGTGACGAAGGCGCCTTACCCGATCATCAGCTATAAGCAGGCCATGTTAGAGTTTGGTTCCGATAAGCCAGATTTGAGAAATCCGCTTCGTATTATTGATTTATCGGAGTTCTTTAATAAATGTACCTTTAAGCCGTTTCAGAATAAGACCGTCCGTGCCATTAAGATCGAAGGACATCAGTCCAAGGGCTTCCATGAGAAGATGCTTAAGTTTGCAACTGAAATTGGAATGGGCGGACTTGGTTATCTGGAGGTTCAGGAAGATCTTTCCTACAAGGGACCGATCGACAAGTTTATACCGGACGACCTGAAAGCAGAATTAAGAGAGCTTGCAGGACTTAAGGCGAACGATACCATCTTCTTTATCGCAGATAAGGAAGCACGTGCAGCATCCTTTGCCGGACAGATCCGGAATGAGCTTGGTGCGCGCCTTGATTTGCTTGAGAAGAAGGCATACCGCTTCTGTTATATTAACGACTTCCCGATGTTCGAGCTGGATGAGGAAACAAAGAAAATTGGCTTTACCCATAACCCGTTCTCTATGCCGCAGGGCGGCCTGGAAGCGCTGAATACCATGGATCCGCTGGATATTCTGGCTTACCAGTATGATATTGTATGTAATGGTGTGGAATTATCCTCAGGGGCTGTCCGTAACCACAGCATTGACATCATGGTTAAGGCCTTTGAAATTGCAGGATATGATGAAGAAGTCCTCAAAGAGAAGTTCGGTGCCTTATACAATGCGTTCCAGTTCGGAGCACCCCCGCATGCAGGAATGGCTCCTGGTGTGGATCGTATGATCATGCTTCTTAAAAATGAAGACAGCATTCGTGAGATCATCCCGTTCCCGATGAGCGGAACCGCACAGGATCTGATGTGCGGAGCACCGAATGAAGTAACCGAGCAGCAGCTTCGTGAGGTTCATATCAAGGTACGTCAGTAAAGGTGTGTGAACAGTAATCGGTTGTCACCGGTATGAAAAGATAAGCAGCAATTCCTATTGCGAAGTAACTGCAGGAGGAATACAATAACGAATGATTGAAAGAGGGGAGTTTGCAGAAGCGGATTTCCCTCTTGATGTCACATGGGAAACGTGATATTTCTTCTTTATAAGAAATTCCTCCGGAATTTCCTATAGAGCAAAAAGCTCCGCAGGGATGCGCAGCTCGCGGAGAAGAAATCAGTTGCTTTGCAACACCGCTCGCACGCAAAGAGTTCGCAGGCGAACTCCTTAGTTATAAATCGTATAGATTTTGGAGGAATGGAATTATTATGAATCATCGGGAAGGAAAGAAAACCTTTATTGTCGGTGGTGGTGATATTGGACAGAATCTGGCAAAGCAGCTCGCCCATACCGGACATCAGGTGACATTGATTGACCAGTCTGAGGATGTGGTGGACACCCTGGGGAACAGCATTGATGCCATCTGCTTTCAGGGAAATGGAGCTTCTTATGCAACGCTGCAGGATCTGAATGCGGGATCTGCTGATTTATTTATCGGAGTTACACAGTCCGATGAACTGAATATTTTGAGCTGCTTTACGGCACATATGCTGGGAGCCAAGCACACGATTGCGCGAATCCGTGATACGGATTATGCAAGCCAGAATCATTTTTATAAGGATAAGCTGGGAATTTCCATGGTTATTAATCCGGAGCTGGCAACGGCAATGGAGATTTCACGTACGCTTCGTTTCCCGGTAGCAACCCGTGTGGAAACATTTGCGGGCGGCCGTGCCGAGCTTGTAGAGATGACGGTTAAGGAAGAGTGGCCGCTTGTGGATAAGACTCTTATGGAAATCAACCGGAATCTGGGAATTGATCTTCTGTTCTGTGCAATTGTGCGGAACGGACAGGCCTTTGTACCGAAAGGAGATACGAAGATCCAGGCAGGTGATGTGATTTATTTAACCGGTGCTGCCGAGAAGTTCCGGTCCTCATTCCGGAAGCTTCATTTGTTTAAAAAGCCGCTGCAATCTGTGATTATAGCCGGAGGAGGAAGAG
>FR902964.1:0-11651 GCA_000438155.1 Firmicutes bacterium CAG:95 | reverse complement strand
GCTGAAACAGGGGCTTAAGGTGACGGTTGTAGACCCCAGACCTCATGTGGCAGAGCGTCTTGCAAGAGAGTGTCCGGGAGCGGCTGTGATGCAGGATGATGTGATGCGGTATTTCGACTCCATGTTGGAAACAGACTTTGCACATACTGATGCGTTTATTGCAATTACGTCTAATGATGAATATAATCTGGTAGCTTCCATGTATGCGGAATCCCAGGGAATTTCCAAGGTAGTAACCCGTATCAATGCGAAGTCCCGCCTGAAGGTATTGCCAAAGACAAGCAAGATCTGTACGATATCCAGAAATGATGTTGCAGCAGACCGTATTTTTGCCTATAGCCGTTCCCTGATGAATGCATCCGGAGATGACAAGGTGGAATCCCTGTATCGTCTAATGGATGGCAAGATTGAGTTTATTGAACTTAATATAGATGATAAGGATAAGAATCTGAATATCCCGCTGAAGAACCTGAAGCTTAAGCGGAATGTGCTGGTAGCGTTTATCATCCGAGATACACAGACGATTATTCCCCGTGGTGATGATGAAATTCACGATGGTGATACCGTTCTGATCGGTTCCATTAACCATCATATTGCAGAGCTTAAGGATATCTTTGCAGATTAAGTAAAAATCCGGATCTGTTTGGAGGTTCTTATGAATACTGGAAAAATTATGAATATTATTGGAAGGATTCTTTTTGTAGAAGTCCTTCTGATGCTGCCATCCCTGTTTGTTTCCCTGATTTACCGGGATGGTGATACGAAGGCGTTTGTTTATACCATGATTCCGGCTGCGATTGTTTCAGTTCTTCTGATGCTGGTTCGTCAGCAGCAGAAGCGGATGAGCAGCAGGGATGGTTATTTCATTGTAGCAATGGCATGGATTATCATTTCCATAGTAGGCGCATTTCCTTTATATCTGGCAGGGGGCTTTGCCTCCTATTGGGGGGCATTGTTTGAAATTGTGTCCGGTTTCACAACGACAGGAGCATCGGTTCTTGCAGAACCCGGTACACTGGGACACGGAGTGGCATTCTGGAGGTGCTTTACCCATTGGGTTGGCGGTATGGGAGTACTTGTCTTTGTACTGATGGTCATTCCAATGGAGAACGACAATTCCATGCATCTGGTACGTGCAGAAGTGCCGGGGCCGACAGCCGGTAAGCTGGTGCCGCGTATGCGGACGACATCCATGATTCTTTATGGAATTTATGCAGTAATGACATTGATTTTAGTTGTAATTTTGAAATGTCTTGGTATGAAGGTGTTTGATGCTTTCTGTATTGGATTTGGAACGGCAGGTACCGGTGGCTTTGCACTGAACAGTGCCGGAATTGCCGGATATGGAAGCCCGGCGATTGAAATTGTGCTTGGGATTTTCATGATTCTGTTTGGGATCAATTTCAATACCTATTTTTTATTGTTGTTACGGAAGTTCAAGGAAGCGCTTACTTCGGAAGAGACTGCGGTTTATTTTGGTGTCATTGGAGTGTCGGTTGTTGCCATTTCCATCAATATCCTATCCTGCTTCTCTAATACAGGGGAAGCGGTACGGAGTGCTTTTTTTCAGGTGGCAAGTATCATTACCACGACAGGATTTGCAACGGTAGATTTCAATCTTTGGCCGGAGTTTTCCAAGCACCTGATTGTGCTGCTTATGATTATTGGTGCATGTGCAGGATCAACCGGTGGCGGTCTGAAGATTTCCCGCGTGATCATTCTGTTTAAGTCATTTATTGCTGAGATCAAGCAGATTCTGAACCCGAAGGAAGTTGTCAGTATCCGTCTGAATGGGAAGAATGTAGATAAGAAAACCCTGAATTCCACGAGAATTTATTTTGGGGCTTATGTGATTCTGATTTGTATTTTTACCTTGATTATTTCACTGGACGGGTTGGATCTGACCACGAATCTGACCGCGGTATTGTCGTGCTTTAATAATATCGGACCGGGACTGAATCTGGTAGGACCGATGGAGAACTTTGGGTTATATTCCGACTGGGTGAAGGTCGTACTTTCCCTGGCAATGCTGACAGGACGCCTCGAGATTTTCCCGATGTTCCTGCTTTTTGCCAAGTCGGCACATGACCGCTAAAGACAGAGTGTTTCAATTACAAAAGAGTAAGCATAAGAAAACCTCAGCGTATGTGAGCTGCTTTTTTAAAGAAAGCATCGTCATCAGCGCTGAGGTTTTTTGCTCCTGAATTCTGTTCTGACCGTCCTGGCAGTAAGCGCATCATCCGGCACGGGACAGCAACTGTCAGACAACCTGATTTTATCAGATGCGTGGCAGCATATGCTCTACCAGTCTGGCAGAATGCAGGGCAGCTGCCTTTTCGAAGACAGGGTAATCTATTTGGGCGCTGTCATCGGCTTTGTCTGAAATCGCACGGATAATGACAAAGGGGATCTCATTTAAGAAAGCACCCTGGGCAATGGAAGCTCCCTCCATTTCAGTGCAGTCTCCATGGAATTCCTGAATCAGATGTTCCTTTACTGCTTTACTGGAAATGAACTGGTCACCGCTTAACACACGTCCGGTAGAGGCATGAATGTCCGGATTGACCTCTTCACAAGCAGCAACAGCGAGCTCTGCAAGGCGGGCATCTGCAACAAATTCACGGCAGCCAAGCTGTGGTACTTCCCCTGGCTGATAGCCGAAGAGGGTAGCATCTACATCATGGTGAAGCGCATCAGTGGATACCAGAATGTCTCCGATATTGAGCTTTGCATTCAGGGAACCTGCAACACCGGTGTTGATGACAGCAGTTACATGAAAGAGATCAGCCAGAATCTGAACGCAGAGGGCAGCATTTACCTTGCCGACACCGCTGCGGACAATAACAACGTCTGCGCCGTTTAAGGTTCCTTCGTAGAACTCCATGTTTGCTTTCTTTGTAATGTTCGCGGCAGACATATGCTCCTTGAGGGTTTCCACCTCTAATTCCATAGCACCGATAATTCCTATTTTCTTCATGAGTTTAAACCTTTCGTTTTTTGCTTTTTGTAACTAAAACAGTCCAGCCATCGGTGGATAGCTGGACTATTATCATTCTTATTCCGGATAAACCAGCCGGCTGTCATCTATGGAGTACAATACCTGCTCCAGATAACGTTTAGCTAAGTAATTCGCCATTCCCAGATTCATGTCCAGATAATTGCCGCAGTCCCTGGGAGAAGCACCGGGTACTTCGCCTTCGTAATCACGGATAAACTCAAACATTTCAATCATCAGAGGAACAATGTCCTTAGAACTTAAGTCACCTGCTAACAGGAGATAAAAGCCGGTACGGCAGCCCATTGGTCCGAAGTAAACTGTTTTGTCCTTATAGACCGGATGATTACGCAGGAAGGTTGCAGCGAGATGTTCAATGGTGTGAACCTCTGCCGTATTCATCACCGGTTCCTCATTGGGACTGGTCATACGCAGGTCAAAGGTGGTAATGACCTCGGCACCGATGTGATCCTTACGGGAAACATAGACACCGGGCTGTAATTTAATATGGTCAATCGTAAAGCTTGCAATTTTTTCCATAGGATACCTCGTTACCTAGTAAACACATGCCTGTTCTTCGCCATTCAGAACACGTAAAGCGCCCTGAGCCAGAGCAAGCAGCTCATCTTCGCCGGGATATACGGTGATCGGAGCGATGAAGCCGATTCTTTCTTTCAGGCCGTCTGTCACGCTCTTGTTGTAGGCAATACCGCCGGTCATGATGATCTGGTCAACCTTTCCGTTTAATACAGCAGCCATGGAACCGATGTCCTTTGCTACCTGCATGATAAATGCTTCACGAACCTCCTTCGCATGGTCATCACCGTCATTTACCATCTTTTCGACATTACGCATATCGTTGGTGCCAAGGTATGCATTGAAGCCGCCGTTACCAACAATCTTCTTATAAACTTCCTTCTCGGTATACTTGCCGGAGAAGCACATTCTGATTAATGCTCCGGAAGGAACGGCACCTGCACGTTCGGGAGAGAAAGCACCATCGCCGTCTAATGCGTTAAATACGTCAACAACACGTCCGTTTTCGTGTGCACCGACGGAAACACCGCCACCCATATGAACCACGATCAGGCGAAGGGAATCATAAGCAACCTGGTTTTCCTTTGCATAACGCTTGGCAACAGCCTTCTGGTTTAATGCATGGAACACACTGGTACGGGGAAGCTCCGGTACACCGGAGTATCTTGCGATCGGCATTAATTCATCTACAACGACAGGGTCTACAATATAGGAGGGAACACCGATGGAATCACCGATTTCTCTTGCCAGAATACCACCTAAGTTGGAGGCATGCTGACCCTGACGGCCAACCTTTAAATCCTCTAACAGGTCATCGGTTACGGCATAGGTGCCACCAGGGATCGGCTTTAACATACCGCCGCGTCCGACAATAACCTGAAGGGAATGAATATCAAAATCCTTTTCTGCAAGAAGATCCATGATGATTTTCTTACGGAAGTCTTTCTGGTCTACGATGGAAGCGTACTGGGCGATTTCCTCGGTAGAATGACGAAGGGTTTCTTCAAATAACAGGGTTTCATCCTCAAAAACACCAATCTTGGTGGAGGTGGAACCGGGATTGATAATTAAGCTTTTAATGGACATTTGTTAATCCTCCTCAATTGATTTGTGAATAGTTACCTCATAGGAAAATTTACTTCTGCTGTAAGGAATGGGCAACGACAGCACCTAAAGCCAGGGAATTTACCTTAACCTCTACCGAATCGGAACGGGAGGTTAAGATGACAGGAGCCTTGGTTCCGGTAAGGATATTTCCGTTAACAACCTTAGCGGTATGTACCATTGCCTTGTAAACAAGGTTTCCGGCATGGATGTCAGGGAACAGAAGGATATCTGCATCACCCTGGATTGCACGGTCGGTTGCACCCTTATGCTTTGCAGCTTCAGGATCAATGGCAAGGTCTAAGGATAAAGGTCCGTCTACGATACATCCGGTGATCTGTCCTTCCCGGTTCATCCGGGTTAACTCGGCAGCTTCTACAGTAACCGGCATCTTCGGATTTACTACTTCAACAGCAGCTAAAGGAGCAACCTTCGGATTCTCGATACCGCAGGCTTTGGTAATTTCAAGGGTATTTTTGATGATGTTTACCTTGTCCTCCAGTGTCGGATAAGGGATGAAAGCAACGTCTGTCAGGAATAACAGATGATCGATGCCTTCTACATCGAATACACATACGTGGGATAACGGCTTACCGGTACGCAGACCAACTTCCTTATCCAAAACGCTCTTTAAGAAGCCCTTGGTATCGATCAGACCCTTCATATACATATCTGCCTTGCCTTCATGAACGAGCTTGACAGCAGTTCTGGCAGCTTCGGTAACATCCTCTACATGAACAATTTCAAAATCGTTTAAATCAATATTTAAAGAAGCAGCAATTTCACGGATCTTTGCTTCATCACCAACTAAGATGGCATCGGCAATTCTTCTTTCTTTCGCAACTTTGACAGCTTCCAATACGGCAGAGTCCTGAGCAACTGCTACAGCAACTTTCTTGGTGCCGCATTCATTGACTTTTGCAATTAAGTCAGCAAATGTTTTACTCATTTTGGTATCCTCTTTTCTGAACAAATAATATCGTGTAGGTGTAAAACTACATCGTTAAAATAATAACACTAATGACAGGAAATTGCAATGCTGATTCAGGAAGTTAGCGGTTGAATCCAAAGGGTAAATCTGTTACAATAAGATTTGCGGTTTTCTGTTTTGCCGGATTCCTGTTTCGCGTATTCCCGAAAGAGGCAGCATGACAGTCCCGGGATCAAACAGTCATATCGCAGGAAAGGTATAGGTACTTCATATGAATGTGATTCAAAAAGTATTCGGTACACATAGTGAAAGAGAGTTAAAGCGTATAGAGCCTCTGGTGAAAAGGATCGAGGAGCTGCGTCCATCCATGCAGCAGCTTTCGGATGCAGAGCTGAAGGCAAAGACTGAGGAGTTTAAAAAGCGTCTGTCCGAAGGAGAGACTCTGGATGATCTTCTTCCGGAAGCGTTTGCGGTTGTCCGTGAGGCAGGTAAGCGTGTTCTGAATATGGAGCATTTCCGCGTACAGCTGATTGGTGGCATCATTCTTCACCAGGGCCGTATCGCTGAAATGAAGACCGGTGAAGGAAAGACCCTCGTTTCTACTCTGCCGGCATATTTAAATGCATTAGAGGGAAAGGGCGTCCACATCGTCACCGTTAATGATTATCTGGCAAAGCGTGATGCGGAGTGGATGGGTGAAATCCATAAGTTCTTAGGATTAACCGTTGGTGTTGTATTAAACAGCATGACACCTGAAGAGCGAAGGGCAGCATATGCCTGTGACATTACTTATGTGACGAACAATGAGCTCGGGTTTGATTATCTTCGTGATAATATGGTCATTTA
The DNA here is from genome assembly GCA_000438155.1 of Firmicutes bacterium CAG:95. GTDB lineage: Bacteria > Bacillota > Clostridia > Lachnospirales > Lachnospiraceae > Suilimivivens. The sequence goes on along the minus strand of FR902964.1, from coordinate 5,238 downwards.
TAAGGAACAGCTGGTTCTTCGTGATCTGAACTATGCCATCATCGATGAGGTCGACTCGGTATTGATTGATGAAGCCAGAACACCGCTTATTATTTCCGGACAGAGCGGCAAGTCCACGAAGCTTTATGAAATCTGTGATATTCTTGCCAGACAGATGCAGCGTGGTGAGGATATGGAAGACTTAAGCAAGATGGATGCCATCATGGGTGTGGAAAGAGAAGAGACCGGAGACTTCATTGTCAATGAGAAGGACAAGATCGTAAATCTGACCGCACAGGGTGTCGAGAAGGTCGAAAAGTTCTTCCAGATCGATAATCTGGCAGACCCTGAAAATATTGAAATCCAGCATAACATCATTTTGGCGCTGCGTGCGCACAACCTGATGTTCCGTGATCAGGATTATGTGGTAAAGGATGACGAGGTATTAATCGTCGATGAATTTACCGGACGTATTATGCCGGGACGCCGTTATTCCGATGGACTTCATCAGGCGATTGAAGCCAAGGAACACGTGAAGGTGAAAAGAGAGAGTAAGACGCTTGCAACCATCACCTTCCAGAACTTCTTTAACAAGTTTGATAAGAAAGCCGGTATGACCGGTACGGCACTTACCGAAGAAAAGGAATTCCGTGATATTTACGGTATGGACGTTATCGAGATCCCAACGAACCGTCCGATTGCCCGTAAGGATTTACAGGATGCCGTATATAAAACCCGAAAAGAAAAGCTCCATGCCATTGTGGAAGCCGTAAAGGAAGCCCATGCAAAGCAGCAGCCGGTACTGGTTGGTACAATTACGATTGAGGCATCTGAGGAGCTTTCCCGTATGCTTTCGAAGCAGGGCATTCCGCATAAGGTATTGAATGCCAAGTTCCATGAGCTGGAAGCAGAAATTGTTGCCGATGCCGGTGTACATGGTGCAGTTACCATTGCAACCAACATGGCAGGCCGTGGTACGGATATTAAGCTTGATGATGTGGCAAGAGAAGCCGGTGGCCTGAAGATCATTGGTACAGAGCGTCATGAATCCAGACGTATTGATAATCAGCTGCGAGGCCGTTCCGGCCGTCAGGGAGATCCGGGCGAATCCAAGTTCTATATTTCCCTTGAGGATGACCTGATGCGTCTGTTTGGATCGGAGCGTCTCATCAGCATGTTTAATACTCTCTGCATTCCTGAAAATCAGGAAATCGAGCATAAGATGCTGACAAATGCGATTGAATCTGCACAGAAGAAGATCGAGAGCAACAACTTTGGTATCCGTAAGAACCTGCTCGAATACGATCAGGTAATGAACGAACAGAGAGAAATCATTTATAAGGAACGTCGTCAGGTACTCGATGGAGAGAGCATGCGTGATGCAATCTACAAGATGATTACCGATATCACGGAGAGTAAGGTCGATATGGTGATTGGTGACGATACCGATTACGATGACTGGGATCTGGAAGAACTGAACTCCCTGCTTCTTCCGATTATTCCGCTTGCTCCTGTCAAGAGAGGACGGATCAACAAACCGAAGAAGAACGCCTTAAAGCAGCAGCTTAAGGAAGAGGCTGTGAAGCTTTATGAAGCAAAAGAAGCAGAGTTCCCGGAGCCGGAAGCAATCCGTGAGTTGGAGCGTGTCATCCTGCTCAAGGTCATTGACCGTAAATGGATGGACCATATTGATGATATGGAGCAGCTCCGCCAGGGTGCTGGATTACAGGCTTACGGTCAGAGAGATCCGTTAGTGGAATACAAGATGAACGGTTATGAGATGTTCGATGAAATGACGGAGAACATCAAGGAAGATACGGTTCGTGCCCTGCTCCATGTCCGCGTGGAACAGAAGGTAGAGCGTGAGCAGGTTGCGAAGGTAACCGGAACGAATAAGGATGAATCTGCCGTCAAGGCACCGGTGAAGCGTATGGATGCCAAGATTTATCCCAATGATCCCTGTCCATGTGGCAGTGGTAAGAAATATAAGCAGTGCTGTGGACGCAAGGCTTAAATTAAGGAAAGAGGTGACGTGAAGTGGTTCTTTTGGATCAGATGAAGACTGAATTATTATCCTACAAGTCCCCCTTAGCGGAAGTGAGGGATTCACTTTGACTTAGCAAATAAGTCAAAGAGGATAGAAGAACTGGAAATGGAAATGGAGGCTCCCGGTTTCTGGGATAATCCGGAGATATCCAACCAGAAGATGAAGGAGTTAAAGAACCTTCAGGACAGTGTCAAAGCAATGCATGACCTGGAAACACAATATGAAGATATTGAAACGCTGATTGAAATGGGCAATGAAGCAAACGACGAGGAAATGGCAGAAGAGATCCGTGAGGAGCTGGACAGCTTTATCGAGACCTTTGAGGAAATCCGGATCGGTACGTTATTGTCAGAAGAATATGACAGTGACAATGCCATTCTGAAGCTGAATGCGGGAGCCGGTGGAACAGAGAGCTGTGACTGGTGCTCCATGTTGTATCGTATGTACACAAGATGGGCAGAGCGTAAGAACTTCTCAATTGAAGTACTGGATTACCTGGATGGTGATGAGGCAGGAATCAAGTCCGTAACCTTTCAGGTGAATGGAACGAATGCCTATGGTTATCTGAAATCCGAGAAGGGTGTACATCGTCTTGTGCGTATTTCCCCGTTTAATGCACAGGGAAAACGTCAGACGTCCTTTGTATCGCTGGATGTGATGCCCGATATAGAAGAGGATGTGGATGTGGAGATCAGGGACGAGGATCTGCGCGTGGATACCTACCGAAGCAGTGGTGCCGGTGGACAGCACATCAACAAGACTTCTTCTGCAATCCGTATTACCCATATTCCCACAGGAATTGTGGTGCAGTGTCAGAACGAGAGATCCCAGTTCCAGAACAGGGATAAGGCAATGCAGATGTTAAAGGCGAAGCTGTATCTGCTTCAGAAGGAAGCGAACGCAGAGAAGCTTTCCGATATCCGTGGAGAAGTCAAGGAGATTGGATGGGGAAATCAGATCCGGTCTTACGTGATGCAGCCCTATACGCTGGTGAAGGATCATCGTACGAATGCCGAAACGGGAAATGTGGATGCGGTTTTAGATGGCTCGATTGATTTGTTTATCAATGCCTATCTGAAATGGATTAACAGCAGTGAAAAGGAAGCGGAATAGAGAATAAGAAATAGAGGATAAAAGACAGGACAGCGATTATCGCTGTCCTGTTGCTACTTTCTTTTTAATCAGGTCTAAATAGAAGTTTGCAAAAACGGCTTCTTTATACGGATAAATCCACAGGAGACCGATTCCCATGGAGAGAATCCCGAGAAGATACAGCGGGAAAAAGGAGAGTACTATGTAGAACAGTCTTCCCATGCTTCCCCTGATGAGCTGTACTGCTGCTTTCATGACTTCCCCACCGGTGTATTCTTCAAAATCAAGCATGACATAATAGCATTGTGAGAACAGCAGATCTGCAAATAAGGATATTACCATACCCAGAAGAGTGAGTAACAGGTAAATTCCATCTATCGCAAACAGGCTTGTGCTGTCTGAAAAGAGCATATTGTAGATTGCTGCGGGCAGAGTCGTAAAAAGCTGGATCGCAGCCAGACGGATCTGGATGTAAGAAGTCCGGTTGCTTTCTCCACGGAAGCAGTAGAAGAGATCATTCACCGTAACCGGCTGATTACTGGCAACCTTTAAATAAACATAGGCCTCTCCTGCCTTGAAAAAGCCGGAAACAATATAGACCAGATAAAGTGCTGCATAATAAAGGATGAATTTTATGATATTTGTCGGAGCCAGCACAAGGGAAACGAGCATTTGGAGACTGACCAGACATAACATATGAAGCAGGAAGATGAAGATCACACTGGAATATCTTCCCAATAATTGTCCTTTTGCAATACGTTTTAAGCTGGATGAAGATAAATAAGGATTCATGGTAAAGCCTTTCGTATAGTTGATATAGGTTACAGACAGATATTAAGGATAAGATGCTGTAACCGGTATGGAGCTGAACAGGCAGGGGTTATACAGCCAGATCCAGATTGCTGCCGATGAGCATAGCGGCATCGGCTGATTTCTGATTCCGGGCATAAGGATTTGTCTGCTCATTCGGATAAGAAATCTTCGTTGAAGTCGTACCTCCCGAGACATAGCTTCTGCCGCATTCCGGACAGATGGCACGCTGCAGGGAGACGTTGGCGCTGATGACCTTACCATCGCCCTTTGCTGCTTTCCTGTATGCATTGCTGACATGCTCCTGCTCATGAGCACGAACTGTTGAAGCAGAGGCTTCCGGTGAAATATGGGCAGCCGACTTAAAGGAAACCATTTCATCAGAGCCGTCCTGATATTTGCGTTCCTTGCAGGTCTGGCATTCTGCCGGAGAGGATTTCCGTCCGGGAGAAACCTTCGTGGATTCACCGGGATTTACGACCGGTTTCGATTCTTCCACACCGGTAAGGGAAGAATTGCCGGATGCCGTATTTCCAGCTGTAGTTGAAACAGCAGCATAGGGTGAAGTGTAATTGTAACCTGAATTGGGATAAAGGCTGATTCCGTTCATAAGCGATCTCCTTTCCAAAGTAATGAATCCAAAGCATTGAAGGGTTATTTCCAAGGTTCCATTATTGCACGCCGGTGCCGGTGGCTGCATCGCGCAGGGCAACAAGCTGCTCCATCATGTCCTCATATGAAGTACCGAACATCTCCTCAGTGGACTGACCTAACTGCATTTCAATGGCCTGATCAATCTGGGAACCGTAATGAAGAAGCTGATCATCTGTAGAGGTTGCAAATAATAAGTACAGTGAGGTGATACCGACAGCGAGGAGTGATAAAATAAGGGATAAGCCGGTAATGGCGCTGATAAAGCCGATCTTGGCGGTGGCTGCCATCTTCTTTCCGTAGCCCTTGGAGAGCAGTGCGAACAGAATGGCAAGGCTTCCGAGGATGAGCGGAAGATAAACGGTAAATAGCGAAAACAGAGCAGATACCCCGAGAATCAGGGCAGCAAACGCAAATCCGTTGTTACCGGGAGCAAATCCATTGTTATATTCAAAAGAAGTACCGGAATATTCGTTTTCATTATTATACATAAATGACACCTGCTTTAATTTCCTGTTTTTAAATTTCTTTTTGTATTTTAAGTCTTTGATAATTCTGTAGAATACATTTAAGTGTAACATTATTTAAAGGAAAAAACAATGGTAACCGTTCAATCAAGCCCATTCCGCGTAACAGTTCAGCCATGCCCATTCATAAGC
>FR902963.1 GCA_000438155.1 Firmicutes bacterium CAG:95 | reverse complement strand
ATTAAAAAAAATGAAGACAGATACGGGGATTGATTCTTATCTTACCGGATTGTCCGGTGGAGTGCGTTATACGCCGGTGGTGCGTTACAATAAGGTACATGTTTATATAGCACCGGAGGATATTCAGGAAGCAATCCGGTATTTGGATATGAAAGAAGTAAACAGTGGTTCAAATGTGGTTATTTTTTTATTAGAAAATGATTCCTATATCAAGGATTATAGGGTGATTGATGACTTAGCAGTAGTATCCCCGCTGCAAATATATTTGGATTGTATGCAGATAAAGGGCAGGGGAGAAGAAATGGCGGATGCGGTTTTGAGGAAGGAGATTCTTAGGTGATAAGAGATGAAGACTTGAAAAGCAGCATAGACTATTCGGAAGGTCAGAAGCGGGCAGCACATAGAGTTCTGGTAGAGTTGGTTAATGTTTTTCGGGAATATGAAGATGAAATCCGTGTGGTAGGAGGCTGGGTCCCGGATTTAATGTTTCCGGAAGAAGGTCATGTGGGAAGTGTGGATGTAGATATTATGATTAATCATCTTACTTTGCAGGATGAAGGTTATCAGAACATGTCGAGAATACTTCAGAAAAATGGATACAAGGAGCATCCAGAAAAATATTTTTCCTTTATAAAAACAGTGATGGTGGACGGAATATCCTATGATGTAGATGTAGATATTTTAGCTGGAATGTACGGCGGTACACAATCGAAGAGAAGAATCAGCATGTGCAGGGCATTAAGGCGTTAAAGGCAACAGGTGGTAATTTTGCATTTGAATTCCCATCACAGAAGATTAGTGTGGAGGCAGAACGACCAGATGGCGCAATAGATGTTGCGAATGTCAGTGTTGTAGCAGTAGTTCCTTATTTGATAATGAAAACAGCAGCTATGGGCAGGGGAAATATCATATGATGTGGATGTAGATATTTTAGCTGGAATGTATGGTGGTACACAATCGAAGAGAAGAAGTCAGCATGTGCAAGGGATTAAGGCATGATGTTGCGAATGTCAGTGTTGTAGCAGTAGTTCCTTATATAATAATGAAAACAGCAGCTATTGGCAGGGGAAAAGCGAAGGATGCTTATGATATTTACTTTATTATCAAACATTATATTGGTGGAGTAAGAGAACTGGCAAAAGAATTTGAACCTGTAAGGGATAAAAACATTGTAATAGAAGCGAAAGATAAGTTAGCAGGCAAATTTGCATCTGAAAATCATGCCGGTCCAAAAGATGTGGC
>FR902962.1 GCA_000438155.1 Firmicutes bacterium CAG:95 | reverse complement strand
GTCTGTGTTCCTGCGTATTTGTTTGCTGCCATTTCTTTTACCTCCGTTTCATTCACCGTACAGCTCTCCATGATTAGTATGGCTCTGAACAGTTGCAAATAATCGATAATTTTTAATTATACCTTGTTTCTGATAAGAATTATATAGTATTTTTGTTCTTTTGTCAATATCAGTAATGATTACTGTTATTAAAACCTATTAATTCTGTTACCCTGTCTATTTCTTTAAGAAAGAGAAGATTCCTTCCTTTTGACAGGGTTCACTGCTGATCCCATTTAAGGTATAGCCGGTATTCTTCACTACCTCAGCAAGCTTTTCTGCATCAAGTGGTTCTGCACTGATAATCTCCGTTTCGCCCTTTGTGTGGGAAGAAGATACCTTCTTTACTGCAAATGCATTGCGAATTGCATCATTTACATGGGCTTCGCACATTCCACACATCATTCCGTCAATTTTTAATACTGTCTTTGTCATTTTCTTTTCCTCCGATTTTCTTAGTTACGTTAATTTTAACGTAACTGCCCGGTACCCTCCAGTTACTTTTTTCAAGTTACTCTGCTCGATATTCTCCGAACGCTTCTCTTACCTGGTTACTTAATGGACAACACTTTGTACCCGGCCTCTTCTACCGCTTTTTTAACCTGCTTTTCATTCAAGGGACCTGCCGTTGTCAGAATTGCAGTTCCTTCCTTATGGCTGACAACTGCTTCCAAAACTCCCGGCAGTGCCTCCAAAGCAGTTTTTACATGATTTTCACAATGCTCACACATCATGCCTTTAATTCTGACTGTTTTGATTGTTTTAACTTTTGGAGTCATTTTCTTATGAAACGGCCGGTCATGGGAACCGTCATGCACCCTGCACAGATTTAACCGCAGTGCATTCGATACCACACAGAAGCTGGAAAGGCTCATTGCTGCTGCCCCAAACATTGGATTTAAGGTGAGTCCGAAAGCAACGAAGCAGCCTGCTGCCAGGGGAATTCCAATAATGTTGTAAATAAATGCCCAGAACAGGTTCTCATGAATATTCCGCAGGGTTGCCCGGCTGAGACGAATCGCCGCCGGTACATCGGACAGATGGCTCTTCATCAGTACCACATCGGCCGCGTCAATCGCAACATCAGCCCCTGCTCCAATGGCAATCCCCACATCTGCACGGGTAAGTGCGGGTGCATCATTGATTCCATCACCGACCATGGCGGTCACGCCCTGCTCCTTCAGTTCGCGGATCACACTTTCTTTTCCATCCGGAAGGACACCTGCAACCACTTCATCCACGCCTGCTTTTCTTCCGATCGCATTTGCAGTACGCTCATTATCCCCAGTCAGCATAATGACACGGATTCCAAGCTTCCGTAATTCCTGAATGGCTTTCGGGCTGTCTTCCTTCATGGTATCCGCAACAGCAATGATCCCGAGCATTCTCCCGTCCTGTGCAAACAATAGCGGTGTTTTTCCCTGCTCTGCAAGCTCTTCTGCCTGCGTACGAAGTTCTTTTGAAACACCGGTCTGTTCACTGAGGAACCTGAGGCTTCCTCCAAGAAGTAATTTTCCATTGCTTACTGCATGAAGTCCGTTTCCGGGAAGTGCTTCAAATTCCGTAACCTCTTCCGGTTTCACAGAAAGCTCTTCTCCCCGCCGGATAATAGCCTTTGCAAGCGGATGTTCACTCTTTGCTTCCAGAGAAACTGCCAGGGAAAGCAGTTCATCTTCTGTGATATTTCCTGCCGGAATTACATCGGTAACCTTCGGTTCCCCTTCGGTGATCGTTCCTGTCTTGTCCAGTGCAACAATTTCTATCTTTCCTGCATTTTCAAGAATTGCAGCAGTCTTAAATAAGATACCGTTCTTCGCTCCCACGCCGTTTCCGACCATAATTGCTACCGGCGTTGCAAGTCCAAGTGCACACGGACAGCTGATCACCAGTACGGAAATTCCTCTTGCCAGCGCAAAGCTGAATTCCTTTCCAATTAAGAGCCATACGATAAAGGTAACCACCGCGATGGAAATGACTACCGGTACGAACACACCGGATACTTTATCTGCAATCTTGGCAATCGGAGCCTTGGTTGCTGCTGCATCACTTACCATTTTAATAATCTGGGAAAGCGTCGTATCTACACCAACTCTGGTTGCCTCACAACGGATAAATCCCGACTGGTTTATCGTAGCTGCGGACACGTCATCGCCAACCGTTTTATCCACCGGAATGCTTTCTCCGGTAAGAGCCGCCTCGTTGACGGCACTGCTTCCTTCTAAAATCACACCATCCACCGGAATATTTTCACCCGGCCGGACCACGAAAATATCTCCCTGATGCACCTGTCCGATCGGAACTGTAACCTCCTGTCCGTCTCGCACAATTGTTGCATTCTGCGGAGCCAGCTTCATCAGACTCTTTAAGGCATCGGTCGTTCTTCCCTTGGATCTGGCTTCCAGTGTCTTACCAACGGTAATCAAGGTCAGAATCATCGCTGCAGATTCAAAATAAAACTCATCCATGTACCGCATCACCGCATCCATGTCCCCAACGGTCTGCGCCTTTATCATCATAAACAGTGCATACACACTCCACAGGAAGGATGCGGAAGAACCTAACGCCACCAGTGTATCCATGTTGGGTGACCGGTGAATCAGCCCCTTAAATCCACTGATAAAGAATTTCTGGTTAATCACCATGATAATGACTGTCAGCAAAAGCTGTACCAGTCCCATAGCCACATGATTTCCGTCAAACCAGGGTGGCAGCGGCCAGCCAAACATCATATGTCCCATCGAAAAGTACATCAGTACCAGAAGAAATACCACAGAGGCAATCAGTCTCTTAAGCAAAACCGGCGTCTCATGATCTGCCAGTGCATCCGCATCATTCTGTGCACCATCCATCTGATTTCCTTCTCCTGCATTTGTGCCCTTTTTACTTGCTCCATATCCTGCCTGCTGCACAGCCTTAATAATGGCATCCGGCACTGCCGTTCCATCTACTGCCATGGAATTCGTCAAAAGACTCACATTACAGGAGGTTACTCCAGGCACCCTGGATACTGCTTTTTCCACTCTCGCCTGACATGCTGCACAACTCATGCCCGTTATGTTATATTGTTCCATTTTCGGTCACCTTTCTTGTCTCACATCAAAGTCGGGGGCTTTTGACCCCGACATCATTATTTGCAACTATTCAGAGTCCCTTCCCATTACCATTCCCATATCTTTATTTCATCAGCTTCTGGATCGTGGAAACAAGCTCATCAACGACCTCGTCGTGCCCCTCCCGGATATCTCTTACCACACAGGAATGAATGTGTGCCGCAAGAATTTCTCTGTTAAAAGCATTCATAGCTGCGCTGATTGCTGCAGACTGCACCAGAATATCATTGCAATATGCATCATTTTCCAGCATCTGCTGTACGCCGCGCACCTGTCCTTCAATTCTCCTCAGCCGGTTAATCAGTGCTTTCTTCTGCTCCTGTGAACGTAAGGTATGCTTTTCCATACAGTAACAGCATCGGTTACCCGCTTCCTGTGTTCTCTGTTCTTTCATCTCCTGCTCCTCTTCATGAATATACGTGAAGTCCTGCTCCTGTTCTTCTCCCTTAACTCAATATACCCCATGTAGGTATTTATTATATACCCCACGCGGGTATTTATCAAGTATTTTTTATGAAACTATTCAGAGCCATGCAAAATTGCTTTCTGTGAATGCTTGCATTCAAACAGAAAAGCAATTTTATATGGCGAAGTAACCCCATGAGGTAAACTACGTTGCGTTAGCAACGGTTTTACGCATGGGGTTCTGAATAGTTATTTTTGTAATATAGAAAGGAGGCTATGTCATACATAGCCTAAAAAGGGGACTATGTAATAAATAGCCCCCAAACCTGCCGTATTTACGGCTGTTTTCTTATTATTCGCAAAGCTTTGAGAATGCATCTGCCACGAACTGAACCTTCGTTCCAACCACTACCTGAACTGAGGTCTTACCAGGCTTGATGACTCCCGCAACACCTGCGGCCTTAATCTTCTTATCGTTGACTGCGGTAATATCCTTTACCTCCAGTCTCAATCTTGTAACACAGTTATCAATGCTTGTGATATTATCCTTTCCGCCACAACCCTCAAGAATGGCCTTTGCAATGGCTGTGTAATCATCACTTGCAAGTTCGATGCTCTTTTCCTTCTCTAAATCATCATCATCTTCTCTGCCAGGGGTCTTAAGATCCCATTTTTTAATGGCAAAGTAGAATACGAAGTAGAATACAACAAAGGCTGCAATTCCGAGCGGGATAATAAGCCATGTTCTCTGTGCTGCAGGAAGTGAGGATGAGAATAACAGATCCATCGCGCCTGCAGAGAAGCTAAAGCCTGCACGGAAGCCAAGTGCAACGGTAATCATGGTGAAGATACCGTAAAGTAAAGCATAAATTACATAAAGTCCAGGAGCAAGGAACATGAAACCAAATTCAAACGGCTCTGTAACACCACAAATGAATGCGCAGAGTGCTGCGGAAGCAACAAGTCCGATCGCTGCTTTTTTCTTTGTGGTCTTCGCACATCTGACCATTGCAAGTGCCGCACCCGGGACACCAAACATCATACAAGGGAAGAAGCCGGACATATACATTCCGAGGCTCCAGGACACATCTGCAGAGGTTTCACCAGCCCAGAAGTGCTGAAGATCTCCAAGTCCGATGGTATCAAACCAGAATACATTATTCAATGCATGGTGTAATCCGGTAGGAATTAACAGACGGTTCAGGAATGCATAAATACCGGCACCGACTACATCCATACCTACAATTGCCTCTCCCAGTGCAACCAGTCCGCCAAACAGTAACGGCCATACAAAAAGCAGTACTGCGGATACCAGAATGGAAACCACACCGGCGATAATTGCTACACAGCGCTTTCCGCTGAAGAAGGATAACCAGTCCGGAAGCTTGGTATTCTTGAACTTGTTATAGCACATAGAACCGATGATTCCGGCAAGGATTCCGATAAACGGATTCTCAATCTTGTTAAATGCCAGAGTCTTGGTTGCGCTGTCAGCGACAGACGGCATAATAGTTGTTACAACTCCGGTTGAAAGAAGTGTGGTGATCATCAACCAGGAAGCAAGTGCTGCGATTCCGCCTGTACCATCATTTTTCTCTGACATACCGACACCGACACCGATCGCAAACAGAATGGCCATGTTGTCAATCAAAGCGCCGCCGGCTTTCACTAAGAACAGACCGATTAAGTTCGCTGCACCCTGGATATCTCCACCCTGCATGGTTGCCGGACACAGCAGGTAACCAATACCCATGAGAATACCACAGATGGGCAGTACTGCTACGGGAAGCATTAACGCTTTTCCCAGTTTTTGAAGAAATTTCATACTTTCTCCTCCTTTGTTCTTATGGTAGTGTCAAATTTACTACCTATTTTT
>FR902961.1:53653-58218 GCA_000438155.1 Firmicutes bacterium CAG:95 | reverse complement strand
ATTCTAAGAAAAGATGTTTTTATCTTTCGCTTGACATTTAGTATAGCATGAGATAGTGTATATGTAAATTATGGTATTTATATCTTAATAAAATAAAATTTATATATAATGATAAATATAGTTTGTAATTTATTAAGGACATTTTGAAAAACAGAATAGTAAAAATTTTATCCACCTGCCATCTGCATTGTTATGAGATGGTAATGATAGAGTAGTATGAAACGGTATTCTGTCATGAAATAAGAAAATGTCAAATGGAAAGAAGGGAGGCAGAATACGATGGAAATGAAGCAGTTGGAGTACTTTTGTGCGATTGTTGAGGCGGGAACGATCAGTGGCGCAGCCAAAGCCCTTCACATGACGCAGCCTCCTTTAAGCTATCAGATGAAAATGTTGGAAGAGGAGCTTGAGGTACAGTTGTTTTTGCGGGGAACAAAGAAAATCACCCTGACAGAAGCCGGGGCTGCATTATATGAGCGTGCCGGAAGTCTTCTAAAAATGGCTGACATTACGAAGCGTGAAGTATTTAAGGCCGGGACTGCAGCAACGATCCATATTGGAATGACGCCTTCTTCAGTATCCATGATGTCAGAGTATCTGGCAAGGTTTGCACAGAAGTTCCCAGAGATTCATTTTGACATTCATGAGGGATCGACCTTTACGCTGAAAGATCAGTTGGAGAACCGGGTCATAGACATTACAACGCTGCGTACCCCGATCATGTTAAAAGGATGTGAGACGAGGTCGCTTGCACAGGAAAAACTACTGGTGATGGCGCTTCCAACCCATGAGATCATGCAGCAGGATCTTCAGAAGCTTACTCTTAAAGCTCTTTCTCAATATAAGATTATTCTTTCACACCGGTATCGTCAGTATATTCTTTCTGCATTCGAAGAAAAAGGAATTTTCTGCGATATTTACTGTGAATGTCAGGATGCCAGAACGGCGTTGACTTTGGCGGAAAATGGGCTTGGGGTGGCAGTTTTACCGGCATCCATGCAAAAACTGACAAGCAGGGTTGTCTGCCGTGAAATCATTGATGCCGATCTGACCACAGAGATCCTTCTTGCCTGGAGAAAAGAAAGACTTCCTGCAGAAGTACAGGAATTTCTTGCAATAAGGTAAGGACTATTCAACTGCAAGTTTAGATTCATTCAGAAGGTATGAATGGAATTTATTTTTTAAAGCTATTGTAACTATTAATTCAAAAATGTGAAAGTTAACTATGGAGGACAATACAATGACCAAAGAAGAAAAAGTAGCACGTTTTCAAAAAATGAATCAGGACATCCGGAAGGGACAGATTCTCTGTGCCGGTTCTTCCCTAATGGAAATGTTTCCGGTCGAGAAATTCGTAAAAGAAGAGTATCCGGGTACCATCATCTATAATCGTGGAATTGGCGGTTATATTACAGACGAACTGTTAGAGCATCTGGATGTCTGCGTGCTTGATCTGCAGCCATCCCGCCTTTTCATTAACATTGGAACGAATGACTTAAGCAATCCGGACGTTACGATTGATGGTCTGATGAAGAAATATGACGAAATTTTATGCCGGATTGAAAAAGTCATTCCTAATATTGAAATTTATCTGATGGCATACTTCCCGATCAATTATGAGGCGGCAACCGAAGAAATGAAGCCCTGCCTTCTCATCCGTACCAACGAGCGGATCAATGAAGCGAATAAGGCAGTTGCCGAGCTTGCCAGGAAGCATCAGGCCAGGTATATTGACATCAATGCTCCGTTAAAGGATGCAGACGGAAATCTCCGTGCAGATTATACGATTGAAGGTATGCATATCAAGGAGGAAGGATATCGTTCCATTTTCCCGATGTTTATGAAGTATGCACTCGAGCCGAAGTGGAAGTAAATCTTCCCTCTTATGGATTTTTTCGTATGGGATTGAGAAGGTATCAATCAACGGGTTCGTAAGGGGTCAGATCTGATTAAGGTACTTTCTTAATGCTTGAACATGCAGCGGAAATATAAGTTCGGGAGAATTATCTACGATTTTCTTTAAAGTATTTCTCTCCATCCAACGGATATTAGTAGTTTCATCGGTCTGTTCAAGTAATGTTCCTTCCGCTGTGCAAAGAAAGGTGTGCAAAAGTAATGAGTATGCACCGGATAAATTTTGTGTTATACAAAAGGGTGATATGGAAATAGTCTGATTCCCAACAATGTTTAAAGAATGGCTGTTTTCTTCGCCCTGTATTTGTGTAAGATGAAGTCCTGTTTCCTCCCATACTTCCCGACGTAGGGCATCAAAAATATTTTCATATTCCCGGATTTTACCGGCTGGAATCTCCAGTAAACCATCCGTTCCATCTGTACGGTTCTTTTTGCGATTCTGTACTAAGATGAATTCATTATTATCTGTCTGTTTTGTAATAATTGCACCTACAGCAGGCTTTACAAATATTTCGTTCATGTTGGTCTCCCGATAAAATCAGTATATCTTAAATTTCACTTTATCATTGATACAACGTTTTAGCAATTAATTTTATCTTATATGTCATTATTTGAGGTGTTACTTATTGACAAATAAAATATAAAAGCATAATATATAGGTATCAAATGATACCGCGACGCTGGCGATAAAGGAGGTTAAATTTGACAAATGAAATAGGAGCAAGGATTGAAAGTGAAATTAAAGTTAAGTCTTATATACAAAACTTAAAATATGCGCTTAATAATGGTGCGAAGATCAATTTTCAAGAAAATCGTTATGTGGATGAAAATAGAGATGAAAAGTATACCAATCATTACACGGTAACTGAATTATTTCCTGATGAAAATCCTGTAGATGCATTAAAAAGAGAATTATTAACTCTATCGGTTGATAATTATATGCGAACAGTAAAAGATATTCGTTTCCCAAATAGAAGTGAAATGAGAGAATTTGGCAAAGTATATAATGAAAAAGATGATGTATATATTAAAATTAGGATAGAATTATTAGGGATGTATGGAAGTGCTACAACGTTTGTAATGTCATTTCATTTTGCTGAGAAGGCATTTTCGCCAGAGATGTTTCCCTATAAAAAGAATTAGGAGGTGTTTTCATGGAGATGAAGGTTATAAAAAGTGAAAAGGGTCTTTGTACATGTTGCATGGAAGAACATGAAGTGAAAACAGTTCTCATCAAAGAACGGACCATTTTTAAGAATGTAAATGTTAATTATGATGCAACTTATTTGTATTGTGATCTGGCAGATGAATTATATGCAAATGAAGATCAATTACAGGAAAACGACATTCATCTTAAGGACGCCTATAGAAAGATGGAAGGACTTCTGACATCAAATGAAATTCGCGATATACGTGCAAAATACGGTATCAGTCAAAACGATTTATGTATTCTTTTAGGCTGGGGACAGAAGACGGTTACCCGATATGAGAGTCATCAGGTACAGGACAGGGCTCATGATACAATATTAAAGAAAATTTCACAGGATCCGGAGTGGTTTATATACCTGCTTAATGACGCAAAAGAGAATTTATCACCCGAGGCTTATCGAAAATACTTGAAAGCAGCAACGTCCCTTTATGAAAAGAATCAGGATGCTTATTTAAGTAAAGCTATTGAAGCGAGTTATGCTAAATATCAGGGAAATAATATGGCACATGGAAATACACAGCTATCATTAGAAAAAGTGGTAGATGTAATCCGGTATTTTGCAAAATCTCCTATGGTTACCAATCTTTATAAAGTAAAGCTTATGAAATTGATGTGGTATGCAGATGCTCTTTCTTATAAAAGAAGAGGAATGGCTATAACCGGATTGGTATATCAGGCATTACCAATGGGAGCAGTACCGGTGGGACACAATTCCATCATTGATTTAAGGGATGTTCCTTGCGAAGAAGTTGATCTTGGTGAAACAAATGCATATCATTTTTCTTTAAACGAAGCGGCATCCTGTTCTTCACTTACAGAAGAAGAGAAAGATATTCTGGATTGTGTAATTGAGAAATTAGGAAAAATGTCAAAAAATGAAATTGTTTCTTTTATGCATAAAGAAATTGCTTATCAGAAAACAGAGCCAAGGGATATAATCAGCTTTGAATATGCAGAAGTACTTCGGATATAATTTTCAAACAAAAATATAATATGCTATAATATTTGAAGATTATGGTATTGATGTATATGGGAGGGTATTTAATTGAAAGAACATTTGGTTAGTCTGGCTTTACCCCATGCAGAATAGGGACTATGCAACAGTCTGTATGGGGAAATGTGTTGCATGATCTGCTGTTCTGCACTTTATTTATCATAAGTAAAGTCAGGAGTGAAAATGAAATACATAAACGCAGCAGATATTTTACCACAGGAGTTATTGGAAGAAATAACACGATATGCCAGTGGAAAATTATTATATGTACCGTCCCTTCATGAGAAATCTTCCTGGGGTGAAAGAAGTGGATCAAAGAAATATTACCGGGAACGAAATCAAAAAATAAAGGAGTTATTCCAGCAGGGACAGTCGATGGATGATTTAGCAGAAACATTTTATCTGTCTAATGAAACCATAAGAAAAATAATTCATACAAAAAATTGA
>FR902961.1:45351-53641 GCA_000438155.1 Firmicutes bacterium CAG:95 | reverse complement strand
AATTCATACAAAAAATTGAATAAAGAAAAAATGCAATAGGAGGGCATATGTCCTCCTATTTGTATGGGTAAAATTAGTTATAACCATTCTTAACCTTGAAGTATCATACAGTGACTATATATTCTGATTATATAATTTGACTTTTTGAAGGAGAATGTACGAATGCTTTTTATGATATCCCTTGCATGGAAAAAGCAGCGTAGTGTTATTGGATTTTGTCTAATAATAGTGGTTACATCTATTTTGCTTAATCTTACGCAGTTATATTTTATTCCTGCAGTACTTAAGGCGGTCGAGGATAATATTTCCATGATAGATCTTCTTGCCATAATCCTTTTGTTTACCGGAGCATCATTATTATTAAAAGCAGGTAATGCATATTTTGCATCATGTTCGCAGGTTGGACGTATTGAAGTCCGGCTTATGATTGGTTCCATGATTCAGAATAAAATACTGACAATGTCTTATCCGGATATGGAAAATCAGGATGTTCAAAGGAAAATGGATAAAGCATCGATGTTGGTTGCCAGCAATACAGCTCCTACAGAGGTAATCTGGAATACCTTAATGGCTCTGATTGAAAATGGTGTGGAATTTTTGATTTTTATTTGTCTGTTGGGAGTACTTTCTCCGCTTTTGATTTGGAGTGTTTTGGGGACTACGATAATCAGTTTTTTCATGAGAGATTATCTGAATGGCTGGGGCTTCCGGCATTGGGAGGAAGAGGCAGAATATTCACACCGTATGAATTATCTTAGTGATATATCCAGAGATTATACCATTGCAAAAGATGTACGTGTTTTCGGAATGCAGGACTGGATAGAGGATATGTATCATAGCACGTTGCGTCTGTATCATCGTTTTATGACTAAGGGAGAACGTATCTATATGGCAGGTGATCTGATAGATGTGATTCTAACATTTATGAGAAATGGTATTATTTATTTTTTCCTAATATCAGCAGTTCTCAAAGGCGAAATGTCTGCTCCACGGTTTGTTTTATATTTTAATACAGTAAATGCTTTTACAAGTGGTATTACAAAAATCATGTCAGAATTTTCCTACCTTCGAAAGCAAAGTCGTGATATTTCTGCTATCAGGGAATTCCTGGATTATCCGGAAACATTTCAGATGAAGACCGGAATTCCGATTTCTCCGGATTTGACAATTCCATATCAGATTGAATTGCAGGATGTTTCCTTTCATTATCCGAAGAGTAGGAGAAAGATACTTTCTCATATTAATCTGACAATCAGACCCGGAGAAAAACTTGCGGTGGTTGGATCGAATGGAGCAGGAAAAACAACACTGATAAAATTAATATGTGGATTTCTGGATCCGACAGAAGGAAAAGTATTGCTAAATAATGTAGATATCCGGGCGTTTAACAGACAGGATTATTACCGGCTTTTCTCTGCTGTTTTTCAAAATTTTTCAATTTTGGATGTAACAATTGCGGAAAACATTACACAAGATGATGAAAATTTTGACGAGGATTTGATGAAGCAGTGCATCGAAAAGGCTGGTCTTACAAAAAGGATTGAATCATTACCGCAAGGCATAGAGACGCATATCGGTAAAGTATTTAAGGATGGAATTAATTTATCGGGTGGAGAAATGCAACGCCTTATGCTGGCAAGAGCATTATATAAAAATGCGCCTATTATTATCTTGGATGAACCCACAGCAGCGCTTGATCCGATTGCCGAAGATGCAATCTATCATAAATATAATGAATTTACTGATGGCCGGACTTCCATTTTTATTTCTCATCGTCTTGCCTCTACAAGATTTTGTGATCGGATTATTTTGATTACAAATGGACAAATTGATGAGGAAGGAACGCATGAAGATTTGATTTCCCAAAATGGGAATTATGCCGCTCTTTTTGAAATTCAAAGCAAATATTATCGAAAGGGGGAAGAGAGTAATGAAGAAGAATGCCCCCCCATTTTCCTTTAGAGAAATAATACAACTTACCTTACGTGGGTTTGGTGTCTGGTGGCTGGAAAATCCCCAAATATTATTATCAATATTATGGAGTGGAATGATTGATGCTTCTAAACCTTATTTAAGTATCTGGCTCTTAGCCCGGCTTATTAATGAAATTGCTGGGAACTGTGATTCACAGATTCTTAGTGTATATGCTCTTTTACTGATAGGGATTTCGGCAGGGACTTCTTTAGTAAGCGCAGTATTGACCAGATGGAAAAATGTTCAATTATCCGGGTTATGGCATATACAAAATAAAATAGTTATGAAAAAATTGTTAGAAATGAATTTTGCAGATATTGATGATTGGCAAGTACAGGAATTGCGTTCTCAAATATGGCAAAATACAGATTCCGGAGGATGGGGGTTATATAAATTAATCGATTCTTTTGATAGGATAATCCGATCTGTTATATCAATAATCAGTGCATTATTTTTATCCGTATCGTTGTTTCTGCTGCCGGTTACCGTACATAGTAGTGAAATGCCCATACTTAGTCATCCGGGCCTTATTTTTCTTATTATAACTTTTATGTTATGTGTTACATTTATGGCACCTGCATTAGAGGTTAAAGCAGGTTCTTATTGGGTTAGATATGCAGAAGAAAATCAGTTAGGAAATCGACTATTTGGATTTTGGTTTGGCGAGTTGGGACATGATTATTCAAAAGCAATGGATATACGAATTTATCGTCAGGATATACTCTGTAAAAATAATATCAAAAAATATAATCCGTTTATTCCTTCTTCAAAACTGGCAAAAGCGTCAAGAGGTGCTATGGGCAGATATCATGCTCTTTCAGAAGCTGTTTCTCAGTTATTTGTTGGAATCACTTATATTTTCGTATGTTTAAAAGCATTGGGAGGGGCTTTTAATGTTGGATTCATTGTACAGTATGTGAATGCGGTTGTTGCTTTATCGGAAGGTATGTCTATGATGATTGAGACATTTGGAAATTTAAGAAATAATGCTCCTTTTTTGCAGAGAACATTCGAACTTTTAGATATACCGGATAAAATGAGCAAGGGAAATACTTCTATCTGTATGAACATGGAAAGCGGAATTGAGTTAGAATTGCGTAATGTATCTTTTCAATATCCTGGACGTGAAGATTACGCATTGCATAATATATCACTGAAATTTAACAAAGGACAAAAAATAGCTGTGGTTGGAAGAAATGGAAGTGGAAAAACTACTTTTGTTAAATTATTATGCAGGCTTTATGATCCTACGGAAGGTGAAATATTATTGAATGGAATTGATATCAGAAAATATGATTATAAAGAATATATGCAGTTATTTTCGGTTGTGTTTCAAGACTTCCGACTCCTCCCCTTTGAGCTTGGACA
The DNA here is from genome assembly GCA_000438155.1 of Firmicutes bacterium CAG:95. Taxonomy (GTDB): domain Bacteria; phylum Bacillota; class Clostridia; order Lachnospirales; family Lachnospiraceae; genus Suilimivivens. The sequence continues at coordinate 50,299 of FR902961.1, read as the reverse complement.
AAATATTTCCGGAAGAAAAATATATGTTCAGGCCAAAGCTGAGCAGTGTATTTATAAAGCAGGCTTGGCAGAAGTATATTCAAAATTACCGTATGGATTGTCAACCATGTTATATAAAAATTTTGATCAGAACGGAGTTGATATTTCGGGTGGAGAAGCACAGAAGATAGCATTGGCAAGAGCTTTATATAAAGACACACCATTTATAATTCTTGATGAACCAACGGCAGCGCTTGATCCCATTGCAGAAGCAGAAGTTTATAGTAATATGAAACAGATTATAGGAAATAAATCTGCAATATTTATTTCTCACAGGCTATCTTCTTGTAGATTTTGTGATAATATTCTGGTATTCCATGAAGGGAAACTGGTTCAATATGGAAATCATGATATACTGCTAAATGATACATCTGGAATGTATTATCAGTTATGGAATGCACAGGCGCAGTATTATAAAAAATTGTGATTTTAGGTTGGAAACTTCTAATGATTTTAATATTTTTTATCTAACGAAATTTGTTTGTCTATGATAGAATGAAATTGAAATCATTTAAAGAGGAAACCACAAGGAGTCTATGATGAAAAACTTACGGTATCTATGGATAGCAGTCCTATGTCTTATGTTGCTCGGCTGTAGCAGGGAAACAGTGAATTCAGATATTAATTCAGATACTAATTCAACAGTAGAAACAGCAGAGGATACAGACATAGCGGACGAGGCCGAACAAGAAAATGATCTGACAGCAGAATCAGATGCAGAGAACCCTGCGTCGGAAGAGGAAGAAGCTTCTGGGAATGAAAAAGCACTTCCCAATGAAGTAGATGAAGCAGATGAAGAAGATGAAGAAGATGTGAAAGAGAATACATCCGAAGAAGAGATTGCGGTCGAACCCAAATATATTACAATTGATTTGTCCGGAATAAAGGAAACACACATAGACGGAGAGGCCGTTGAGCCGTTAAAGCTGCAGATCATATCGGAGGAGTACAATAACATCGACTGGGCGAATGACTGGTATGAGAGAGAAAATTTGTCACTGCCCATGATTGGGAATGAGTGGAACCATTTTTATGATGATACTTATGAATATCTTTGGGCAGACGATGAGCTTTACATTTTCGACAGGCAGATCTCAAATTCTGATACACATTGCTTATATGTCTTACAGTATCCGACAGACAAATGGTATATCAATGGAAACAATGCCTGGCTGAAGGACGGAATCTTTTATGGGGCTAGTGTGACAAACGGATATGCCGGGCCGGATAGCTGCTTTATGTTTGCCTATGATCTGGAGCAGGACAAGCTGCTGTGGAGAAGTGCAGACCAGTCCTATAATTCCATGAATTTTGTGGTAAAAGGCGATGTGATCCTGTGTGGCTATGGTTTTACTTCTGAGGAAGATTATCTATATCAGATCAATCGCAATACAGGGGAAATTCTGGACCGGTTGGAGTTGAAAAAGATGCCGGATCTGCTTGTAGAACAGGATGGAAAGCTTTATGTTCACACGTATAGTTATGATTATGTAATAGACTTCTGAAGAAAATATCTTTTATGATTATGTGTTTATAAAAAGTTGAATGAGTCAACTAATAATGATATAATGGACCGAGTCAACAATGTATGATGAGACGAGGTATCTATATGAAAAAGGTGATAAATCCACGATTGATGTTAATTGTTTCAATGACCATATTTGGTACATTGGGAATCTTTGTGAGAAATATTCCGGTATCGTCCGGAGAATTGGCTTTATATCGGGCTATACTTGCGGCTCTGTTAATAGCAATATATTTGATAATAACAAAGCAGAGAATTTCATTTACCAAGATTAAAAAGGAAGTTCCGTTGTTGTTATTATCCGGAATTGCCATGGGAGTAAACTGGATTCTTTTATTCGAAGCATATAAATATACAACCGTGTCACTTGCAACATTAAGCTATTATTTTGCCCCGGTGATTGTTACCGTGGTATGTCCTGTATTATTCCATGAAAGACTGACAGGAAAACAAATTCTTTGTTTTATCATGTCAACGATAGGGCTTGTCATGATTACCGGTATCGGGGATATAGGAAGTGGAAGTGATTTTATAGGAATTTTATTCGGACTTGGTGCAGCGGTATTTTATGCTACGGTAATTTTATTAAATAAATTTATCAAAAATGTAGAGGGAATTCCAAGAACATTTTTACAGTTTCTTTCTGCCATTGTGATATTGATCCCTTATGTTATGCTATCGGGAGGAATGTCTCTGGGAGGAATGAAGGCAGTTGGATGGATCAATCTGTTGATCGTTGGACTTGTACACACCGGAGTGACATACTGTATGTATTTTTCATCATTGAAAGAACTTCCCGGACAGAAAGCGGCTATTCTAAGTTATATTGATCTACTAGTTGCTGTTTTAATCTCTGTAACAATACTGGGAGAGAAAATGACAATTTGGCAGATTGCAGGTGGAGTTTTAATTCTTGGCTTTACACTTTGGAATGAGGTATCTCCAAACACGAAGATAATGGGAGGCAGGAATGTTTTCAGCGGATCAGATTGCTGATATTCAGGGATTTAATAAGGTATATCAAAATTTAATGAAGCAGATGGATTCTGCAATTTTAGAAGCAGGATATACTTTGACAGAAAAGGAAGTTTTATTTGAAATAAGCAAAACGGAACGTTGTACGGCGAATATTCTGATACAGCAGTTACATATTGATCGTAGTTATATGAGCCGTATGATTGCAAAATTTGAGAAACAGAAACTCATAGAAAAGACGCATTCCAAGACAGATAGTCGCATTCGATATATCAGACTGACCGAGTCGGGACATAGGGAAATTAATCAGCTGAATGATATTCAGAACCAACAGTTAGGGTCCATTTTCAGTAAGCTTAGTGAAAAGGATCAAGTGGAAATATGGCATGCAATTATTATGATTCGTAACAAATTAAGCGATGCCAATGATGTGATCAGGATCCGGTCTTTTATGCAGAGTGACATTGAATATGTAATCTCACGACACAAGACATTGTATTATGCAGAACGGCATTTGAGCGGAACATTTTCTGCATATGTAGATAAGATTGTATATAGTTTTGTGCATCAGTTTAATCCCCAGACAGACTGCCTGAATATCCTGGAATGCAATGGTGCACCTGCAGGGAGTATTGCCATTGCAAAAGCAGATGACGAAACTGCACAGCTTCGTTTTTTTATGCTGGAACCGGAAATGCGGCAGCGTGGGTTTGGAAACCGGCTTATGGATATGGCATTACAGTTTTGCCGTGACAAGGGATATAAAAAAGTGTTTCTCTTAACGATCACAGCACAGGTTATTGCAAGACATGTGTATGAAACTCATGGATTTTATAAAGTCTGTTCAGAGGATAAATCGGAATGGGGAGACGGAGTAATTGAAGAACGTTGGGAGCTGGAAATAGTGGAGTAGTAAATAAAATTTATAAACCACATTATTCTTTTTTACGACTGACCTCATCCCAACAGGATTGAATATAATCGTCTTTGCTATCATTGGTAAAGTTAAAAACACTGGTATTGTGTGTGACTTTTACTTTAGGGGATTTACGTGCAGCTCTTGATGGAGATATTTTTCTGTTCTTTTGAAAAGGAACGATTTTTCTTTTCTGATTAATGGTAACTGTTTTATAAATAATGAACATCAAAAGAAAAATGACAGCCAGAACAGTTATGATTTGAATATTAGAAAGCTCATTAGTTTTCAATAAAAATTCTCCTTTGAACAAATAATTTGGAATATTAAGTGAATTAAAACTATTCGCAAAACACAAGTTTAACGAATAGTTCTTAAGGTTTACGTAATATATTTATGTTAACCAGCAATCTCCTTAGAACTGTAATTTCTTCTTTGGAACAGTCTGGCTATTATTCTTTTCAGAGTGCTCACGGACTTCAGACCGGATATCTGATACAAATTCATCCTTATCTATAAAATCAATTGACTGATATGTATTGGTATCGGCATTTGTATTTGTATTAGCGGATGACAGACGATCTGATACAGTTTCATTTATATTCGACTTTTTAATTTTATACTTCTCATGGAATTCTTGTACATGATCCGTGGATTGTCTGCGTTTTTTCTTATAATGAATATAGGTGTATCCATATACAATGATTATAAACACGACAATAACTGTTATCAGTAATTTCATAGAAACCTCTAAAATAATAAGCAAAATAAATAATAATAAATCACAAAATAATTCAATTAATCAGCACATTTGCTCGGAATCAAAAATAATCGTAAAAGGTCCATCATTTAATAAAGAAACCTTCATATATGCACCAAAAATACCATGCTGAACGTTTGGAAATTCTTTCTGACATTGTGCAATGATGTATTCATATAATTCATTCGCCAGATCGGGATTTCCTGCATTGGTGTAACTTGGGCGGTTACCTTTACGGCAATCTGCATATAATGTAAATTGTGAAATAATTAACAAATTACCATGAATATCCTGAACGCTTAAATTGGATTTGCCGTTTTCATCCTCAAAAATTCTTAAATGTATGAGCTTATTGATCAGTTTATCAGCTATTTCTTTCGTATCGCTGTTGCAGATCGAAACCAGAACCATAAGTCCCTGATCAATTTTACCAACACTCTGTTCCTCTACTACTACTTCTGCCTGGCTTACTCTTTGAATTACAAATTTCATTTTTCGGAATCCTCTTCTTTTATAACTTCTGTATTTTCAAGTGATTCAGATCCCATAACAGGAGTTTCCGACAGGACTTCCTGTCTGGTTTCCTCATTGGGAGCATCTGCTGATTTATGAGTATCTGAGTTTTTATTCATTTGCTTAATTTTCTTCTTTGATCTCCTTGATGTATCAGGATCCAGCATAATAAATTCTTTATCTTTGATTTTGTCTACATTTAAATATTCCTGAGTTTCAG
>FR902961.1:29870-45324 GCA_000438155.1 Firmicutes bacterium CAG:95 | reverse complement strand
CAGGAAGACCTTTATTCTTTAATTTGTGACCAATGGTGCGTTTTACAAGTGCATAAATTACAGCCCATAAAGGAACGCCCACGATCATACCTGCTACTCCCCACAATCCACCAAAGATAGTAATGGAGAAAATAACCCAGAAGCCGGATAAACCTGTTGACTGGCCTAAAATCTTAGGGCCGATGACATTACCGTCAAGCTGCTGAAGAACAAGAATGAAAATAATGAAATACAGGCATTTCAGCGGATTTACCAGTAAAATCAGTAATGCACTGGGAATTGCTCCAAGGTAAGGGCCGAAGAAAGGTATAATATTTGTTACACCTACGATCACGCTTACCAGAATGGCATATGGCATCTTTAAAATGGATAATCCAACGAAACATAAAATCCCGATAATTATGGAATCGACTATTTTTCCACTTAAGAATCCGATAAAGGTCTGGCTGGTAAAGCGAATATCTTTAATGAAAGTATTGGCATGATCAGTATTTAATAAGGCATATGCAATCTTCTTTGCCTGTCCGGCAAACAATTCTTTATTAAACAGTACATAAACAGATATGATTGCACCAATAACCACATTCCAAAGCGTCTTTAAAAAGCTTAGTAGACTCAGGGAAATATGTTTCAGGATTTCCTGTGTCTGGGGAATAATGGTTTTGTTCAAAAAATTGGAAAATTCTCCGGAGTAATCATCTACAAACTGAATAAATAAATCATTCAATGTCGGATTATCCTGTAACAGTTTATTGGAGAACTGAGTAAGATTCCGGATATAATATGGAAACTGGTAGGAAATGGCAATAATACTGCGGCTTACTTCCGGGACAATGACACTGATAAATGCATAAAGCAGTAAACTGATCAGAAGCAGAGAAAGAATAACGGAAATTACACGCATACATTTCTTCTTTTTAATCGTCATTTCCGGATTTTTCTTTGTAAATAATGGTTTGAGCATTCTGCGCTCAATAAAATTTACAATTGGCGTTAACAGATATGCAATGATAATTCCATAAATGACCGGACTTAATATAGAAATAAAAGTGTTGATCTTCGCCGAAAATGCTTCACTGCGGAATATCAGATAATAAAAACAGATAGAAGCTGCAATCACAAGAAATGCAATAATTCCGGTCATAATCATCTTTCTGTTAAACTTAATCTTCATATGTATTCTCTCTCCTGCCTGATAATATTCTTATCAATAATTGTAATTATTCAGTACCTTTACGATTATGATGCAAAATCCATTTAAAAACGCCTCGGTCTGTACGGAATAGTTACCAATATTATTAGTATAGCATTTTTACAATAAATATACTATGGTTTGCAGCTATTTTATGGTAAAATATATGTTACAGTTTTTACGCAGCCGAACATTTGTTGTCTGGCTGTGCAAGAACATGATATATCACAAATCCCATTTACAGTATTCTTAACAAGAATATGACGAATGTTACAACAGATAAAATAAAGGAATCACTTATGACATTACAGCAAATTTTAAGTCCGATCCGTAAGGCTGTGGACGATTATCATATGATTGAAGAAGGGGATACGATTGCTGTTGGTATTTCCGGAGGGAAAGACAGTCTTACTTTATTAAACGGACTACATGCACTGATGCGGTTTTATCCGCATCCATTCCAAATTCACGCAGTTACGGTGGACCTGGGCTTTGATAATCTGGATCTGAGCAAAATTAAAGAACTGTGTGAACACATGGACATTCCTTATACAGTTGTTTCCACGGAGATCGCGTCCATTGTTTTTGAGAAACGGAAAGAGTCTAATCCCTGTTCTCTTTGTGCCAAAATGAGGAAAGGTGCATTAAATCAGGCAATTAAGGAGCTTGGCTGTAATAAAGTGGCATATGCCCATCATAAGGATGATGTTGTAGAAACGATGTTGATGTCCTTAATTTATGAGGGAAGATTTCATACCTTTTCACCGGTAACCTATCTGGATCGGATGAATCTGACGGTCATTCGTCCTTTGATTTATATGAATGAAGCAGATGTTATTGGCTATGTCAATAAGAACCGGATTCCAGTTGTTAAAAGTCCCTGTCCTGCTGATGGCTATACCCGCCGGGAATATATCAAGAACCTTTTACGCAGCCTTAATCGTGAAAATCCGGGAGTGAAGGACCGGATGTTTACTGCTATTTTAAATGGATTTGATGACTATCTCATAGATGAATGATCAAAAATGGTGCCTTATGGAAAAAAACAAGAATTATCATGACGAACAAAATAATATAAATACTCTGAAAATGCGAGAGGTACTTACAACTCTTCCTCCTTTTTGTAAGCAGTTTTTCCGGGGAATCCAGGATTATACTTCTTCCCGGACCCGTCTTGCATATGCTTACGATTTAAGGGTATTCTTTGAGTTTATGCATGAGAATAATTCCTATTGCAAAAAAATGGAAATTACGGATTTCCCATTGGCTTTTCTTGATAATATTACCAAGGAAGATATCGAAGAGTATATGGAATATCTTTCTCTTTACAGTAAAAATGGAAAAGAAATTACCAATGATGAGCGAGGCAAAAAACGAAAATTATCGGCTCTAAAGAGTTTTTACAATTATTTCTTTATATTGGAACAGATCAAAACCAACCCGGCGGCTTTGGTTCCACTTCCCAAGCTTCATGAAAAGGAAATCATACGTCTGGATGCGGATGAAGTTGCAACTTTGCTGGATCAGGTGGAAGATGGCGATAAGCTGACCAAACGGGAACTGGTATATCATAAGAAAACGCGGATTCGTGATGTGGCTTTACTGACCCTTCTTTTGGGAACAGGGATTCGTGTATCGGAATGTGTTGGCCTTGATTTGAATGATGTGGATTTTAAAAATAATGGAATTAAAATCCGCCGAAAAGGTGGATACGAAACGGTTGTTTATTTTGGAGATGAAGTACAAGATGCTTTACTGGATTATTTAGAACAGCGTCATCATGTTATTCCATGTGAGGGACATGAAGAAGCACTATTCCTATCTTTACAGAATCGCCGGATTACAGTCCGGGCAGTTGAAAATCTGGTAAAAAAATATGCTTCACGGGTAACCACCCTGAAACATATTACCCCTCATAAGCTGCGTAGTACATATGGTACGGCCCTCTATCAGGAAACCGGCGATATTTATCTTGTTGCCGATGTCCTTGGGCATAAGGACGTTAATACTACCCGGAAGCATTATGCAGCGCAGGAGGATGCCAGAAAGCGTCGTGCGGCTAATGCAGTACAATTAAGGGAACATTATAATCCTGAATTACATGAATAGGTTGATAATTCACATAAGATCTGTTCATATATTGTTCCTGAATCTGAATATGATAAGTTCATAATGCCGCTTCTAACTAACAAATTCTGCACTGTAATAAGGAACAATCAGGTGTTGGCCGGCGGTAATGCTTTCACTGGATAATCCATTCATCTGAAGAACTTCATCAATATAGTTCTGGTAGCTGTCATAATGATCTTCATCTGCATATTCAGCAGCGTATATCCAGAGAGAGTCTCCTCTGCTTACGGTAATACTCTTATAATATTTATAATAAACTGCTTCATCACGATTCTGAGCTTTCGTCTTCACAGTAAAGAACATCATCGAACAGGTAATGACAAGTACGAAAGTCAGAACAAGTGTCAGAATATACTTGCGGAGTTCTCTTCTTCTCTTCATGTGATTGACACGGATTCTTCTCTCGCTTCTTCTTTCGTCTAATGTGTTCATACCGGATTCCTCTTCTCTTCTTTGTTTGTTCAGTTCGAACATCTGTTACGAACAACCGTTCTGCATCTATATTTGAATTATACAGAACATATTTTCGTATGTCAATATTTTAAGAGAAAATAATCGAACATTTTTTCGGAATATATGTTTGCCTTGGGCGTCTATCTGTGATATAGTATTAATTAAGGTAACTGAATAGTTACTAATTAAGTTAACTACAGGTTTGTTTTATTAAGGAGGTTTTTGATGGGATACGGTAAGATCAGTGCCAAGCAACAGGAAATTTTAGATTATATTAAGGAAGAAATATTAAAGCGCGGCTATCCGCCTGCAGTACGTGAGATCTGTGAGGCTGTGAATCTCCGTTCCACTTCTTCAGTACATTCTCATTTAGAGACGCTTGAGAAGAATGGCTATATCCGCCGTGACCCTACGAAACCGCGTGCTATTGAGATTTGTGATGATAATTTTCAGATGGTTCGTACCGAGATGATCAGTCTTCCGGTTGTCGGACAGGTTGCTGCCGGAACGCCAATTCTTGCAGAGGAGAATATTGACAGTTATTTTCCGGTTCCCGCAGAACTGGTTCCGCAGGGAGAATCTTTTGTTTTGAAGGTGAAGGGCGATTCCATGATTAACGTCGGAATTTTCAGTGGAGACCAGATCTTTGTGAATGCCTGCAATACCGCTCATAATGGAGATACGGTGGTTGCACTTATTGACGATTCAGCTACTGTGAAGACATTCTATAAGGAAGATGGACATATCCGTCTCCAGCCGGAGAATGATACAATGGATCCAATTATTGTGGATGACTGTCAGATCTTAGGTAAGGTATTTGGTGTTTTCCGTGTTATGAAATAAAATACATCGTATGGCAGGAAATAATATAAGGAACAGTAAGTACATAATCAAATAATCAGAATTATAATGAATGCTAAAATACATAATTCTATAAAATAAAATGCACATCTTTATCCGTAAATTTATTTTGGGATAAAGATGTGCTTTTATAGATATCATATATCTTCCTGTTATTCATTATATGGCTCTGAATAGTTACCATTATGTTAAGTTGAAAACCTGATTCCTGTTGTGATCATTAGCTGTCTAGTTAAATCTCACATTAATATAAGACATAATCTCCTGTACGCAGCGTTCGAAGCCGAGCTTGGAGCTGTCGAGGCACAGATCATAGTTCCGGGCATCCGTCCAGTCCAGACCGGTATAGTACTTGTGATAATCGGCACGATGCTTGTCAATCTTCTGGATATAACGCTCCAGTTCCTTGGATCCCATGCTCTGCTTCTTTGCAGCCTGCTCCATACAATATTCATGTGGTGCATGGATGAAAACGCTTAAAACATTGTCATAATCTTTTAATACATATTCTGCACAGCGGCCAACGATAATACAGGATTCATCCTGTTCTGCAAGCTTCTTAATGATCTTTGCCTGATAATTAAACAGGTTTTCCATCGAAGTGAAATCATCACTCTCAGGAGGAATCAGTTCACCCTTATAGACACTATGTGCAATCTTAAAAAGCTGAGTTGTCTTAACATGTTCGTCCGCATTACGGAACAGATCCTCATTAATTCCACTGTCTTCAGAAGCCAGCTTCAACAACTCCTTGTCATAATAGTGAATTCCCAAACGCTCGGATAACATCTGGGCAATGGTACGTCCGCCACTTCCATACTGTCTTGCAATTGTAATTACAATATTCTTTTCCATCGCATTCACCCTCCAAATTTATATTTATCTCATAACTGTTCAGCACCTTCACAGTTACGATGCAAAATCCGTTCCAAATCGGCTTCGCCGATGGGATTTTGCATTACTGAATCATTTTCTTACGGCCTCAGCAGTAAATGCTTCGACCTGTACTGAATAGTTACTTTATCTCAATATTAAACGTTATGTATTAAATTATAAGCCGTTTATTCTCCAAGATAAGCTTTCTTAATGGAATCATTATTCAGCAGATCACTGGCCTTTCCGGATAAAACAATCTTACCGGTTTCGAGAACATAGGCACGGTCTGCAATGGACAATGCCTTTTTCGCATTTTGCTCCACCAGTAATACGGTGGTTCCACTGGCACTGACGCTCTTGATAATATCAAAGATTTCATTTACAAAGATCGGTGAAAGTCCCATGGAGGGTTCATCCATAAGAATAATCTTCGGATGAGACATTAAAGCCCTGCCCATGGCAAGCATCTGCTGTTCGCCACCGCTTAACGTACCTGCAAGCTGATTTTGACGTTCCATCAGACGGGGAAATCTTTTATAGATGCTATCAAGCGTCTGCTCTATTTCTGTTTTATCCTTTCGCGTATAGGCTCCCATCTTCAAATTCTGCAGAACCGTAAGGTTGGCAAAGACTCTTCTGCCTTCGGGAACATGTGCCATACCCATAGAAACAATTTTATGGGCGGGAACCTTGGTAATATCCTTACCCTCAAACCATACAGATCCCTTTTGGGCATTGATCAATCCGGTAATCGTATGCAGAATAGTTGTTTTTCCTGCACCGTTTGCACCGATTAATGCGATTACTTCTCCCTCATTTACATCAAAGGAAACACCTTTAATCGCCTGTATCATGCCGTAATATACTTCTAAATCCTTGATTTCCAACATGGACATGTTAAAATCCTCCTCATCTAAGTATCCGTTTGTTCATAAATTCTGAATCTGGGTAAGACTATTCACCGAGATAAGCGGTAATTACTTCAGGATTATTCAAAACATCACTGGTTGCACCCTGTGCAAGAACCCGGCCAAAGTTAAGAACCGTAAGTTCCTCGCAGATTCCGGATACCAGCTTCATATCATGCTCGATCAGCAATATCGTCATATCAAAATGATCACGGACAAAACGGATCGTATCCATTAATTCCTGTGTTTCGTTCGGATTCATGCCTGCTGCAGGCTCATCCAACAATAAAAGCTTGGGTTCGGTTGCAAGTGCTCTTGCAATTTCCAGTTTACGCTGTTTACCATAAGGAAGGTTGGATGCCAGAAAAGCTGCTTCCTGATCCAGGTCAAATACCTTAAGGAGTTCTAAGGCCTGTTCATTCATTGCCTTTTCCGTCTTATAATATCTGGGCAGACGAAGAATTCCTTCAATTGTAGAATATTTATAATGATTATGAAGTCCGACCTTAACGTTGTCCAGTACGGATAAATCCTTGAACAGACGAATATTCTGGAAGGTACGGGCAATTCCTTCTTTATTAATCTCTATGGTATTTTTTCCGGTAATATCCACGCCATCCAGTAAAATCTTACCTTCATCAGGCTTATAAACACCGGTAAGAAGGTTAAATACAGTTGTCTTACCGGCACCATTCGGTCCAATCAGACCGTATAACTGTCCCTTCTTAATGGAGATATTGAAATCATCTACAGCATGAAGACCGCCAAAAGAGATACTTAAATCTTTAACATCTAATAATGTGGACATTTTATTCTTCCTCCTTTGCGTTCTTGTGGAAAAGATTCTTTGGAGAATACTTCTCGCGTAAGGTGATGAACTTCGGACTCCAGTTAAAGAGCATCATAACAATCAGAACAATGGAATAAATCAGCATACGGTAATCGTTTAGTCCACGAAGCAGCTCCGGAAGCAGGGTCAATACAACGGCTGCAATGATTGAGCCACGGATATTTCCGATTCCGCCAAGTACAACAAAGACCAGAATCGTAATGGACATGTTGTAACCGAAGTTCTTTGGAGTTGCCATAAGGCTGTTTAAGTTATGTGCGTAAAGGACACCACCGATTCCGGCTAAAGCTGCGGAAATGGAAAAGGCCATCAGCTTATATTTTGTGATGTTGATTCCAACGGATTCTGCTGCAATCAAGTTATCCCGAATGGACATAATCGCACGACCATCTCTTGAACGGATCAGATTTAATACGATAAATAAGGTAAGCAAAATCAGAACAAAGCCGATTACAAAATTAGAATCCTTCGGTGTACCGGTAATACCCTGTGCACCGTTAATGATGATCTGACCATCCGGTTCCATATTGAGAGAAAGCGCATCCTTCATGGAAAAATGCAATCCATTGGCATCCTTCCCAATATATAAAACGTTGATAATGTTCTTGATAATTTCACCAAAAGCAAGGGTTACAATGGCAAGATAATCGCCCTTTAACCGTAATACCGGCATGCCGATTAAGAAACCAATGAAACCGGCAGATACGGCACCGATAAGGAGGGCAAGGAAGAAACGTAACGGTCCTACAGTGATCACGTTCTCCATGCATTTGGAGAAAAATGCCCCGGTAAATGCACCGACACACATAAATCCTGCGTGCCCAAGGCTTAACTCTCCTAAAATACCAACGGTTAAATTAAGGGAAACTGCCATGATCACATAGACACACAGAGGAACCAGGAGCCCTTTCATAAGGCTTGAAATGCTACCGGTTGATATCATAATCTCTACAATGATAAAAGCAACGACAACAATTCCATAAGTGATTAAATTTTCACGAAGATTTTTCGTCATTTTGATTTTCATATTCTGCTCCTCCTTAAACCTTTTCCTGAATCTTCTTGCCAAGAATACCGGTAGGCTTCACCAGAAGAACGACAATCAATACCATGAATACAATGGCATCGGATAACTGGGAGGAAATATATGCCTTACTTAAAATCTCAATGATTCCAAGAATAATTCCACCAATCAGTGCACCGGGTATTGAACCGATTCCGCCGAATACGGCAGCAACGAAGGCTTTGATACCGGGCATGGAGCCGGTGTATGGGGTTAATGCCGGATAAGAGGAACATAACAGCATACCGGCAATGGCAGCTAATGCGGATCCGATTGCAAAGGTCAGGGAAATGGTTCCGTTTACATTAATCCCCATAAGCTGCGCGGCACCTTTATCTTCGGAAACAGCAAGCATGGCCTGCCCTGCTTTGGTTTTATTTACAAAAAGAGTCAAGCCGATCATGATGACAATACAGGACAAAATGGTTACGATGGTTTCTCCACTAATGGTAATCTGTCCTCCCGCAAGGGAAAGGCTTGGAACGTTAACAACAGAAGTGAATGCCTTGGTATTCGCTCCAAAAATAAGTAATGCAATATTCTGCAGGAAATAACTGACACCGATTGCAGTGATCAGAACAACCAGCGAGGAGGATGCCTGACGTAACGGACGGTAAGCAATCGCTTCAATTGCAATACCAAGTAATGTACAGAGCACAACGGAAAGTAAAATTCCAAGTACCGGCGGTAATCCTGCCATGCTGACAGTTGCAAAAATGGTATAAGCACCGATCATGATGACATCACCATGGGCAAAGTTCAGCATTTTAGCAATGCCGTAAACCATGGTATAGCCAAGCGCGATGATTGCATATACGCTTCCTAAACTGATTCCATTGATTAAGTAGGATATAAAACTCATAACAGATCCTGTCCTTTCTTATGTGAAAGTATTAAAGTATTATAGCATACATTACATTATAGCAAATTACTTTAATGCTTTGCAAGAGTAAAATGGCAATTTGTTAATCAACAAATTTTTGTATTTAAAAAGAAGGATGCTACTCGCAGCATCCCTCTTTGGACTCATTCCTGATTTTATTAAAGTAAATTTTGTAAAACTACTGAATTAAGGAATATTCTCCATTCTTGATTTCCATAGCCTTAGGTGCTTTGTTTACAGTACCGTCAGCAGCCCAGCTCATTGCAGAACCGGTAAGACCGTCATATGTGATCTCTGTCATAACACCCTTTAACTTATCGCAGATTCCGGATACTCCATCAGCAGGTGTTGCACCGCTCTTTTCAATAGCTTCCTTCACAACATATACGGCATCGTAAGCATCCGCTGCGAACTGGTTCGGAATATCTCCGTAAGCCGCTTCATATGCAGATACGAAATTCTTGGTTGCATCGTCCTGTGCATCTGCTGCGAAAGGTGTTAACAGCATAACACCCTCTGCTAAGGAAGCATCAAAATTTTCAACGCCAAGGATACCGTCAAGACCATCACATCCAAAGAACTTCGGTGCATAACCCATAGCTTTTGCCTGAGCAAGAATTAAGGATGCTTCATTATAGTAAATCGGAAGGAATACCAGATCTGCATCTGCTCCCTGAGCCTTGGAAAGCTGTACAGAGAAGTCTGTTTTATTATCTGCGGTAAATGCTTCAGCAGATACGATTTCGAAATTCTGGTTTGCTGCTTCTTCTGCAAATTTAGCATAGATACCGGAAGAATATACATCAGAGCTGTCATAAATAACGGCTACCTTCTGTGCCAGGTTGTTCTGTCCGATGTACTGTGCTGCACCAATACCCTGATTCGGGTCGGTAAAGCATACCTGGAAAACATTATCATTTCCATTAATGATATCTACAGAAGATCCGGAAGGAGTAAGCTGGAACATGTTATCATTCTTGGTTTCTGCTGCAACTGCGATACAGCATCCGCTTGTTACAGTACCAACAAGAATATTCATTCCCCAGTCCTTTAAGTTATTGTAAGCGTTTACAGATTTTTCGTTATCAAGCTCATCATCCTGGAAGTTAAACTCTACCTGATAACCATTGATACCGCCTGCAGCATTGATTTCATTAATTGCAAGCTCTGTTGCATTCTTGACAGCAAGACCGTAAACAGCAGCTCCACCGGTCACAGGACCGATTCCACCAATTTTAAAGGTTTCACCTGAAGCAGCGGCAGTATCCGCGGTTTCAGTGTCAGCAGACTCTGTAGTCTCTGTAGTCTCTGTAGTCTCTGTTCCGGCAGTAGCGTCTGTGCTATCCGCACTTCCGGCATTGCTTCCTGCACAGCCGGCAAGAAGAGACATGGTCATTGCAGCTGCGAGTAATAAACTCATCCATTTTTTCATAATAATTTCCTCCTTTTAGCGGCAAAAAAATAACCGCAAATTTATTTACACGTTATCGTATCGCAAATTCCTGTTATTGTCAATTATATTTATACCAAAAAAGGGGAAAATATACATTGAATGAAAGGAGGTTTTCAATAATGAATAACAAAGCATTAGACTGCACTGCTTTAACCATTGCGATTATCGGTGCAATTAACTGGGGATTGATCGGCTTCTTTTCCTTCGATCTCGTTGCTTTTATTTTTGGTAATCTTTCCTGGGTTTCCAGAATTATTTATGCCATCGTCGGAATCTGTGGACTATATCTTATTACGTTTTATATGTATACCGGCGGTAAAGCAGGCGGCGAGGCATAGAAAAGAGTGTACAGCAAGCCCGAAAGAACCTCACCATGTGCTCTGATCAAAAAGAGGCGTTGTTTCGAAAACAGCGCCCCTACATATCAGATATTTTCAATTGTAAATCCGAATTACCAATCATTCGGAAAGAAGAGACTTCGGATCAATCTGCTTTCCGTCCCTCCAGATTCTTTCGAGATCATAGAACAGACGGTTCTCCTGATCGAACAGATGAATGATGATATCACCAAAATCAAGAAGAATCCAGTTGGCACTGTCGTATCCTTCAGATTGTTTCATCGGATATCCCGCACGGCCGAGCTTTTCTTCGACTTCATCGGCAAGAGCCTGTAACTGATTACGGTTCTTACCGCTTGCAATCAGGAAATAATCGGCAAGGACAGATACTTCGCTGATGTCAATTACGCGGATATCTTCTGCCTTTTTATCTTCCAATGCTTCAATTGCAAGGCCGGCCATCTTTTTAATTTCTTCTACAGTTAACTTTCCCATGGAATCCTCCTTTATGAATACTGACTGTAAAAATCATAGGTTTTCTGTGTCATGGTATCTACAACACTGCCTGTACTGTGCAGATAAGAGAGTGTATCCTCAAGAATCATCAGTAAAGCCTTGTCCAGATCTTCAAATGCAGCTTTACGGATAGCACATAAATTTGGTGCCTGCTTTCTTCCAGGTTCCATGTAATCTGCAATATAAATAATCTTTTCCAAAAGACTCATATCCGGTCTCCCGGTTGTATGATTCAGAATCGCGTTAATAATGTCCTGATCATGAATGTCAAATTCTTCCATGGCGAGGAAGCTTCCAACCTTGGCATGAAGAAGCTGCGGGTTCTTCAGCTCAGCTTCGTTCATCTGGATATTATGCTTTTTGCATAGAAAAATACGCTTTTCGTTCGTCAGACATTTGGCACAATCATGTAAAAGACCTGCAATCTGGGCTTTTGTAATGTCTGCATCATAACGCATGGCAAGACAGGCTGCCGTATAGGTAACCCCCAGCGTATGCTCAAAGCGTGCGCTGTCCAGAGTCTTTTCCATTTTCTTACGGATTTTTTTAATATCAGCAGATTTCATTGTTGTCCTCCGGTTTATCTGGGTAGTTCAATTTTCTTATGATCTTTGTTCTCTTTGTAAAGTACAATCTTTTTTCCAATGACCTGTACCACCTGGGAACCGGTTCTTTCCGCAAGAATCTGCGCCATGGCATTCGGATCTTCCATGCAGTTTTTAAGAACGGCGAGTTTCACAAGCTCTTTCCTGTTAAAACTTTCACGGACGGCTTCAGTAACCTCGGGAGTAAGTCCGGACTTGCCAATCTGGAAAACCGGTTCAATATTCATTGCCAGACCTTTTAAATATGCACGTTGCTTACTTGTCATAATCAAGTTCTCCTATTTGTAATAATCAAAGGAAAGGCCGTACATTCTTACGGTGTCCCCCTCCTGAATACCAAGTTCCTCTAACTGTTCTAATATTCCGTTTAATTTCAGGAAATTCTGGAAGAAGGTAAAGCCTTTTTCAGATTCCAGATTTGTATAACCGAGCATCTTTTCAATGCGTGGACCTTCTACCACATATTCATCCGATTCTTCGTCATAGGTTACACTGTATGGCTCATCGCTGTCAGCCAGCATATATTCCGGAAAGAATTCCTGTTCGAAAACGATGGGCTTTTCGTCGATGCCGTCAAGCATATGACGTACCTCGTAAAGCAGCTCACGGATGCCTTCTCCGCTTAATGCAGAAATCGGGTAAACTTTGATTCCTTTCGGTTCAAACTCTTTGCGAAGACGTTCCACCGGATCCTCTTCGCCTTCCTGTATAAAAATCATATCCGTCTTATTTGCAGCAATGACCTGTGGCCGTTTTGCAATTTCGGGATTGTAATTTTCCAATTCTTTATTGATTGCATAAATATCTGCAATCGGATCTCTTCCCTCGGTCGATGCCACATCCACAATGTGGATCATAACCTTGGTACGTTCAATATGCCGCAGAAATTCAAATCCAAGTCCCACACCCTCGGAAGCTCCTTCGATGAGTCCCGGAATGTCTGCAATGACGAATCCTTTGGCACCTTCTAAATCCACAACGCCAAGATGCGGGTTTAAGGTTGTGAAATGATAATTGGCAATCTTCGGACGGGCATTGGAAACCTTCGTAAGGAAAGTGGATTTACCCACATTCGGGAATCCTACAAGACCAACATCTGCGATTACCTTAAGCTCCAGTAAAAGCTCCATTTCTTTGGCAGGCTGTCCCGGCTGGGCATACTTCGGCGCCTGCATGGTACTGGTTGCATAATGATGATTACCGTTACCGCCCTTGCCGCCCTGTAACAGGACGAAGCGACGGTTCTCTCCGGAAAGATCGGTAATAACCTTACCGCTTTCGGCTTCTTTTACAACAGTTCCCTCCGGCATCTTCAAAATAATATCGGAGCCGTCTTTTCCACGGCATTTCTTCTTGTTTCCGTTTTCGCCATCTTCTGCATGATATTTTCGTACATGACGATAATCGGCGAGTGTATTCAGACCATCATCTACTTCTAAAATGACGCTGCCTCCATGACCGCCATCGCCGCCATCCGGTCCGCCGCTTGGCACATATTTTTCTCTGCGGAAGGATACATGACCGTCTCCGCCTTTTCCGCTTCTTACGATAATTCTGGCTCTATCTGCAAACATGACCTGCCTCCTTTGATCTTACAGGGGGATAATTACCTGCTGCACTAAATTCAAACTTCGCTATGCTCGTTCTCATTAAGTGCACAGGTACCGTTCGCACTAAACTCAAGCTTCGCCTGCGGCTCACTTTCGTTAAGTGCTCTACATGACAAAAAGGCTTCAAACGGAAATGTTTGAAGCCTGATCACTTTTGTACTATTTCTCTACCGGATAAACGGAAGCCTGTTTCTTATCTCTTCCTTTTCTTTCGAACTTAAGCACTCCATCAACTAATGCAAACAGTGTATCATCACCGCCGCGTCCAACGTTGATGCCGGGATGAATCTTAGTTCCGCGCTGTCTGTATAAAATATTACCTGCTTTTACGAATTGTCCGTCAGCTCTTTTCGCACCTAATCTCTTGGATTCGGAATCTCTACCGTTCTTGGTAGAACCAACACCCTTCTTATGAGCGAAAAATTGAAGGTTCATATTTAACATGGTCTACACCTCCTTAAATTTCAGTTCACAATATTTCTTCGATTTGAAGAATTTCTTCTGACTGCCGTACCCATCTACGACATGTTCAATCCCCAGAACAAAGGAATCCATTAACAGCTTCTGCGCTTCGTTTAAAGGCTCTTTAAACTGACAGGATATGTATCCGTCGGTCTCTTCCGTTTCTACATCGAGGGATGCCTTTGTTAACTGATCCAGTGAATTAATGGTATTAATTACCAGAACAGAAATTGCAGCACACACGATATCACTGCCGGAATTGGCATAGCCTGCATGTCCTGCACAGACAAAACCTTTGTATTCCCCGTCTTTCGATTGTATAATGGTTACTGTTGTCATCTTAACCTGTTTCTATGCATACTATGCGTTGATCTTTTCAATCTTAACCTGAGTGTATGCTTGTCTGTGACCGTTCTTCTTATGATAACCGGTTTTTCTCTTATACTTGTAAACGATCACCTTACGATATCTGCCCTGTTCCATAACAGTTGCAGTTACGCTTGCGTTCGCTACATCACCGGCAACCTTAAGCTCCTTATCGCTTACAGCGACAACCTGGTCAAATGTTACAGTAGCTCCTGCTTCCGCATCAAGCTTTTCTACCTTGATGATATCTCCTTCGGAAACTTTGTACTGCTTTCCACCTGTTGCAATGATTGCGTACATATGGCACCTCCTATACTAACCATAAATGGTTTACTCGCTAGCTTCGGTGGTGTTTCGGGGAGTCCTGAAGACACACTTATACCTCACTATGCGGCATACTCAACTAAAATACCATTAAAGTTCTATGTTGTCAAGCATTTCTTTTAAAGGCTTATTAAATTTTTTACGGGTTACCTCGACAATTCCCAGCGGCGTCAGATCCACGACACGGCATGGCAGCTTATCTTCCTTAAGAAACCGGTCGAAACAGGTCAATAACTGCTGTTTATGCGGTTCCTCTTCCATGTTGATAAAATCCACCACGATAATACCGGAATGATTCCGCAGCCGCAGCTGGCGTGCTATTTCAGAAGCCGCTTCGCAGTTCATGGCAAACACCATGTCTTCCTTGCTGTTTCCTTTTTTTTCGCTTCCTTTTCCGGAATTTACATCAATGACTGTCATGGCTTCGGTTTTCTGGATAATCAGATAACCGCCGTTTTTCAGCCAGACCTTTTCGGACAGAGCCTCTTTTAAATGCGTGGAAATGGAATACAGCTTTTCAAGCGGATAAGAGGTATCGGTATAAAGCCGGAGCCTTTCAGCAGG
>FR902961.1:0-29849 GCA_000438155.1 Firmicutes bacterium CAG:95 | reverse complement strand
CAGCAGGAAAAAGACATTGCAGTTCTTCATAAATTCCGGGATCCTCCGTCACAATCTCTTCATAGGAAGAAATCGGAATTCCTTTGATGTAGGAGATATATTCCGGTGTATCCTGATACAGACAGCTGTAAATACTCCGATGGGATGAAGCTTCCCTGATCCTTACCGCATTCCTGATCAGTTCCTCCATTTCGCAAAAGACTTCTTCATAGTCCTTCAATGCTTCAATATTAGTACGGATGGTAAAACCGAAGTCACGCCTTCCGGGGATACCTCTGGCAGATAAGGCTTCTCTAAAGGAAGCCGTCACAGAAGAGGACAGCTTCTTCGAAAAATGCATGCCCTTTCCGTTTACACGGCAGATACAATAGTGACCGACCAGGTCAATATCCGTCCTGGCAGTCGGAAGCTTGTCTCCCATGCCCATCCGTTCAATCTGGACGAGAATTTCATCACCTGCTTTTAAAGCATCGTCCGGTTTACCATTCCATATAACGGTATTTCCGGATCTGTCTTTACAAGATGGCAGAGGCAGATAGACCTTCCGGTCCTTTTGCACGGCCACAAAGCCGGCTCCCATGGACGGTAATACGCGATCCACGCGTCCAACATATACATTTCCGACCAGATCGCCTTTTCCCGGTGAAAAAAATACCTGCAGTGCATCGGGCCGGTAATCCGAAAAGGTGAACACCAGAATACGGTCTGCTTTACGAATGACTATGATTTTTCCCATAACAGTGGTACGAACTCTCCTTCCCGTTCCCGATAGGTTTCAATTCTGTGAACCGTATAGCCAAATGGCGGAAGCTCATAAGAAATGGAATTACAAAAGCTCTCGAGAACAAAGCCCGGCTTGATATTTCCGCCGCTGCTGGCATTTAATTTCATATAGATCCGTTCCTTTGCTTCTTCGTCTGCTTTTCCGAGTGCACACGATACCACAGACAGCTCATAAATGCTTTCCTTTAAATTAATTTCCTTATGACCACGCTTGGTTTCCTTTACGACAGGGATATTGTCCTGCTCATAAAAGGCAAGCAGCTTTTTCATGAATCCATCCGGAAGGACGACACTGTCACGGATGGTCACGTAATAGGAAGCAGCCTCTACACTTGCCATGGCATTGCCCTCGGCATCGTCTAAAAGCCGGACATCGAGAATATCGATTCCTTCCACCATGGCAGACTGTAAAGCGGTTTTTAATTCTTCGGTACTGTTTAAGCTGCAAAGCTCCAGATCAAAGTATTCCCCGCTGCTCGTGTGTCCAACCGATAACGGAGCCGCAAAGGAAAGCTTCTGATGAGGAGAAAATCCTTCGGAATATGCCACATCAATTTCTGCCCTGCGGATGGCTTTCTGGAAATAGCGCATCACATCCAGATGTCCGATGAATTTTACAGGACCATATTTTGAAAATTTCACTCTGACCTTCATAATTTATTCTTCTGCTCCTTCTCTGATACGTGGCTCCATACAGATTCCTGTGTGATATTTGGCTGCACCGCATCCGTTACACTGCTGTTTACAGTTTAAGGTTACGGTTTCCTCCTGCGCTTTATGCCATTCCCGTAAAAGGAATTCTCTGGTTACGCCACAGTCCAGAAAATCCCATGGAAAGACTTCATCATCCTCACGGAGCCTTGTCGTATAAAAGTCCGGATCAATGCCACATTCATCAAAGACAGAAAGCCATACATCATGCTTATAATATTCACTCCACGCATCATAGATACAGCCTCTTTCGTAGGCGCGCAAAATGGCTTTGTTTAAATTTCGGTCACCCCTTGCAAGAACACTTTCAAGGACGCTCACATCAGCCTCATGCCAGTTGTATTTAATGCTCTTCTGATTCAACTGGCTCATAATCGAGGTCCTTGTGAGATAGGCTTTTTCAAGGAACTGCTCCTTCGTACACTGGGGAGCCCACTGGAACGGAGTGAACGGCTTGGGGATAAAAAACGAGGTGCTTGCCACGATCTGTACCCTTCCGTTTCGTTTTTCCTTAGGAACGGTCTCATAAAATTCGGCTGCAATCTTATTACAAAGTTCTGCAATGCCACGGATATCGTCTTCGGTTTCAAACGGAAGTCCGAGCATAAAGTAAAGCTTTACTCTGGTCCAGCCGCCTTCAAAAGCAAGGTGGGCACCATGTAGGATGACTTCTTCGGTCAATCCTTTGTTAATCACATTACGAAGGCGCTGACTTCCTGCTTCCGGTGCAAAGGTCAGACTGCTCTTTTTGACGTCCTGTACTTTATTCATGACATCTAAGGAGAATGCATCAATTCGCAGCGAAGGAAGAGATATATTGACCTTCCGGCGTTCACATTCGTCGATCAGGAAATCCAGAAGCTCCGGAAGGAACGTGTAATCGCTTGAGCTTAACGAACTTAAGGAAATCTCTTCATGTCCTGTATTTTTCAATAATTTAATGGCCTTATCCTCCAGAAAATCAAGGCTCCGTTCCCGCACCGGACGATATAACTGCCCTGCCTGACAGAACCGGCAGCCACGGATGCAGCCCCGTTGGATTTCAAGTACGACACGGTCCTGTGTAACCTTAATAAACGGAACGACCGGTTTTTCCGGATAATACGTTTCGGAAACATCACAGACCAGTTCCTTGTGAATCACATCCGGAATTTCCGGCACAAGCTTCTTCCTCTCCGCAATCGTGCCATCCTCATGATAGGTAACCTCGTAGAGGGAAGGTACATACATTCCGGGAATGCAGGCTGCCTTCCGTAAAAAGTCCTGCCGGCTGCATCCCTTCTTCTTGCATTCCTTATAAAGATCAATCAGTTCCCGGTAACGGGTCTCTCCTTCTCCAATATAGAAGATGTCAAAGAAATCTGTGATAGGCTCCGGATTATAGGTACAAGGGCCTCCACCAATGACAATCGGATCTTTATCCATACGATCCTTTGCAAGGAGCGGTATGCCGGATAAATCCAGCACCTGTAAAATATTGGTATAACACATTTCATACTGGATCGTAATTCCAAGGAAATCAAACTCCGTAATCGGATCCTGCGATTCCAACGCAAAAAGCGGGATATGTTTTTCTCTCATGATCCGGTCAAGATCCACCCATGGGGAATATACGCGTTCGCACCATACATCCTCAAAGGAATTCAGCATATCATAAAGAATCTGAATGCCAAGATGGGACATGCCGATTTCATACACATCCGGGAAGCACATGGCAAACCGGACCTCCACTTCTTCCGCATTCTTCGTAACTGCATTGACTTCGTTTCCAATATAACGGGCAGGCTTTTCCACCTGCATTAAAATTTCTTCACTTAACTGAAGCTTTCTCATGGTTCAATAATGCCCTTCCATCCTGCATGAGCTGTTCTAAGGATACGGACTCATTCATCTGTTGCAGGAACATATCGCAATCAAGGCTGCGATAGTGCCATTCCATCTTGTGGGCAACAATAAATCCACCCAACAACAAAAAGGAAACAAAAATCCGGAACCGCAAGCTCCTCCATCCCGGAGAAGTACCTTTTCCACGATCCATGTTTCCCATTGAAGTCTCCCTGAAAGAAGGAGCTTCCAAAATGTGCTGTCGTTCCTGCATAAGCTGATGATTCCTCTGATTTTCCAGACGAATACCCCGTAGCAGCTCTAATTTTTTATCGGTACTGATACTCATCATGTTGTCCCATTCATTTATTTTTATCAATATATGACGGGACCATTCAAATATGTCTCTTAATGAATAATTCTTGTAACTATTCTTTATCTCTTATCCAGTTCCTCAGTAATTTCTTCCCAGGTAACGCCGCGTTCCACCATCAGAACCATCATATGATACAGAAAATCTGCAATTTCATACTTGATTTCATTGGCGTTCGGATTTTTGGCAGCAATGACGATTTCCGTTGCTTCTTCACCAAGCTTCTTGAGAATCTTATCAATTCCCTTATCAAACAGATAATTGGTATAAGACCCTTCCTTGGGATTTACCTTACGGTCCTTGATGACATTTAAAACGGATTCAAATACCAGAAGCGGATTCGATTCCGAATATTCCTTCTTCATAATTTCATTAAAGAAGCAGCTGTAATTGCCGGTATGACAGGCTGCCCCAATTTGGGAAACCTTGGCAAGAATGGTATCCTTGTCACAGTCGGCCTTCATTTCCATGACATACTGGAAATGACCGCTGGTTTCACCCTTAAGCCACTGGCTCTGACGGCTTCGGCTGAAATAATTCATACGGCCGCTTTTTAAGGTGGTGCGGTAGGCTTCTTCGTTCATGTATGCCATCATCAGAACTTCCTGTGTCTTATAATCCTGTACAATCACAGGAACAAGACCGTCACTGTTCTTCTTAAGGTCACCCCAGGGGATCTCAGGCTCAAAGGTGTGGACGGCAATCCCGTTTCCGGAACACAGATCCTTAATATCATTTAATTCTTTCGCGTTTTCGTTAACCGCAGGTCCGGTAATTCCGGCAATATGTTCCACGGCCAAAAGCTCCAGGATCTTATCAAGAGAGACCTCCGGCAGGGTAACGATAAAAGGCATCTTCGAGATCTCGATGGCCTGTTTGATCGTCTTTTCGGAGATCAGGATAACCTCGTTTACATATTCGCTGAGAATGGCTTCGTTGGCCTGAATTTCTTCTGCGGCTGCAATGCAGGCAACGATCTTTTCTTTGCCAAACTTATCGGATACCTCTTTCGTAATCTCAATATTGTCCTCTTTGGAATAATTTAAGGCTGCTTTCGTGCATCCGGCATAAAGCAGTTTCTTAATATCTTCCATACGCTTTACATTACCGGCACCAATGACCGGGAGGTTCGCGCGGCTGCAGATTTCCTTAATGAGATCAAGGGCTGCTTCATGGCTTGCATCGTCATGGGAAAGATCAAATACTAAGATTTCATCGGCATTGCATTCACTGTAAAAGCAGGCAAGCTCTACCGGATTCTCACTGACAATTTCCCGGCTTTTGAAGCCTGTTACAGCACAGCCATCCTTTAAATAAATACATGGTATAAATTTCTTAAACTGTTCCATTGAAACTATAAGCTTCCTTTCGTACTTAATACATCGGTAATTCTTTCGTCCTTCTTCGTGGCTTCATCCAGAGCCTTGGCAAAGCTCTTGAACATGGCCTCGATGATATGATGGGCGTTTACTCCGTCGAGCATCCTGATATGCAGGTTCATTCCTGCCGTATAGGAAACGGCATAAAAGAATTCCCGTACCAGCTCGGTATCGAAGTTTCCCACCATGGGAGCCGTAATCTGTGCATCCATCTTAAAGTAAGGTCTGCCGCCTAAATCTACCGCACACAGACAGAGTGCATCGTCCATCGGCAGAATACAGGAACCGAAGCGTTTGATGGATTTCTTATCTCCAAGAGCTTCTTTGATGGCAGTTCCAAGGACAATTCCCGTATCTTCAACGGTATGGTGTCCATCCACATGAAGATCTCCTGTAACCTTTACGTCAAGGTCGAAAAATCCATGACGGGAAAATCCCTCTAACATATGATCGAAGAAACCGATTCCTGTTGAAATCTCGGACTTCCCGGCTCCATCTAAGTTAATGGAAAGAGCAATATCGGTTTCTTTTGTTTTGCGTTTTACGGAAGCGTTTCTGTTCATCCGGTTCACAACCTTTCTTAAGATCTACTCAAACCTAACTTTAATCGAGTTTGCGTGCGCGGTCAAGCCCTCTTTTTCAGCAAACAGTTCAATTTCTTTATGAACCTTTTCCAAAGCATCTCTGGAATAGGAAATAATACTGGTTTTCTTAAGAAAATCATCCACATTTAACGGGGAGAAAAATCTTGCGGTTCCGTTCGTTGGTAAAATGTGGTTTGGTCCTGCAAAATAATCACCCAAAGGCTCGGAGGAATATTCACCAAGAAAAATTGCTCCGGCATTTTTTACTTTGGTCATGGTCTCATAAGGATTCTTCGTCAGAATCTCCAGATGCTCCGATGCAATTTCATTGACGGCATCAATGGCCTGATCCATATTTTGGGCAATGAGGATATAGCCGTAGTGATCAAGAGACTTCCGGATAATCTCCTCACGGGACAACTGCTTCGTAAAGGCTTCCACCTCTTCGGATACCTTGTCGGCAAGCTCTCTGCTTGTGGTAATTAAAATTGCACTTGCCATCTCATCATGTTCTGCCTGGGATAACAGATCTGCGGCAACATAACGGGGCGTTGCACTTTCATCGGCAAGCACCAGAATCTCACTGGGACCTGCAATGGAATCGATGCTGACATAGCCAAAGCATGCTTTCTTGGCAAGGGCAACGAAAATGTTACCGGGGCCTGTGATCTTATCCACCTTCGGGACACTTTCGGTTCCAAACGCCATTGCAGCAATCGCCTGTGCGCCGCCGACCTTGTAGATTTCATCGACACCGGCAATATCTGCGGCAACCAGTGTTCCGGGATTGACCTTACCGTCCTTTCCGGGAGGAGTCGTCATAATAATACGGGAAACACCTGCAACCTTTGCAGGCAGTACATTCATTAATACGCTGGACGGATAAGCGGCCTTACCACCGGGAACGTAAACACCGGAAATGGAAATGGGCGTAATCTTCTGTCCTAAAATGGTTCCGTTATCCTCCGGAACGATCCAGCTGTTGTGCATCTGTTTCTGATGGAATTTACGAATGTTTTCAGCAGAATGCTTCATCACCTCAATGAAGTTTTCTTCAAGCTGTGCATAAGCCTCGTCGATTTCTTCCCTTGTAACACGGATCTTTTCCGCATTCATTTCACAATGATCGAACTTCGAGGTATATTCAAAAAGTGCCTCATCTCTTCTTGCACGGACATCCCCGATAATATCATTTACCGTCTTTTCATATTGTCCATAGCTGTTCGGGCTTCTTTTTAAAAGGCTTTCGAGCAGATTGTTTTTCGTCTCATCCGTCAGTTCTACAATACGCATTATTCTATCCTCCATTGGTACTTCCATTAATTATTTTCACACAGTGCTTTCATTTTGGAAATCAGATTCTTGATCCGTTCCGATTCCATCTGCATGCTGACCTGATTCACAATCATTCTGGCAGATAACGGACAGATCTCTTCTAATACCTCAAGACCGTTCTCCCGTAGGGTCGATCCGGTTTCCACAATATCCACGATCACATCGGAAAGACCGACAATCGGTCCCAGCTCCACAGAGCCGTTCAGCTTGATGATATCTACGGTCTGATGCTTTTTGTTATAAAAATAATCCTTGGCAATAATCGGATACTTGCTTGCAACACGGATCCGCTCATGATGCTGTAACAATTCCCTTGCAGAAGCCGGTCCACATACGCACATCCGGCACTTGCCAAAGCCAAGATCCAGCACTTCATAGACACGGCGGTTTTCTTCCAGAATCGTATCCTTTCCGACCACGCCGATGTCCGCAGCCCCGTATTCCACATAAGTAGGGACATCCAGCGCCTTGCTTAAGAAGAATTTCAGTTTTAATTCTTCGTTTACAAAGATCAGCTTACGGGTATTCTTGTCTTTCATTTCTTCGCAGGTAATTCCGATCTGTTCTAACAGATCCAGCGTTTTATTGGCAAGTCTTCCTTTGCCTAACGCAAATGTTAAATAACGATCTTCACTCATGGTTTAAACCTCGGTTCTTTCAGATTCAGGAATCAGGGCAACGCGCTTGCCTTCGCTTCGAAGCGCCTGTGCCGTTTTCAGTTTTTCCGTATAATTACTTTCGGTATAGATGATCTTCTGTACGACCGGCTTTTCCTGATAGGTGCCGTTCTGACGCTCTAAGGATAAAAGCAGATCATCAATCACAACGGCAAATCCGATGGCCGGAGCACTCTTTCCGAAGCAGCCAAGCAGCTTATCATAACGGCCCCCCTTTACAATCGCATCCCCGACACCATAAGAAAAGGCTTTAAAGATGACGCCGGTATAATAATGATATTTGCTGAGCATGCCAAGATCGAAGGATATATATTTTTCTACGCCATAGGCCTTCAATACTTCATATAATTTCTTAAGATGCAAAACTGCCTGTTTCGAGGTCTCGTTATGTACCTGGTTTTCTGCTTCATCCAGAATCTCAACCGCTCCGAAGAAGTCCGAGACCTTAAGCAGCCGTTCCCTTTCTTCGATGCAGACATTCCGTTCCTTTAACAGCTCCTCTGCACCGAAGAGGTTCTTTCCGGAAATCAGCTCCCGAAGATCCTCTGCGGTCTCTGTGGATAACCCAGCCTCCTCACAAAGGCCTTTAAAGTATTCTACTTCTCCGATGCTTAACTGGAATTCCTTTAAGCCTGTCTGTAATAAAGATTCCACAACCAGGGCAATCATTTCAGCATCAGCTTCGACGGAATCATCGTTCATAAGCTCTGCGCCCATCTGGGTAATTTCCTTTAACTTGCCCTGAAGGCTTCCGACGTTGATAAAGGTATTTCCTTTATAGCAAAAGCGGATTGGCTGTGTCTCATCCATATAGTATTTCGCTGCACACCGTGCAATGGATGGGGTAAAGTCCGGTCTTAAAACAAGAGTATTTCCTTCTTTATCAAAGAATTTGTACAGTTCCTTGGAGGGGGTTGTACCGATCTCCTTGGAAAATACGTCAAAAAATTCGAAGGTCGGTGTCTCAATACTTTCGTACCCAAAGCTGCTTAGCTTCCTGCCAATGACCTGTTCGATATGCTCCTTGCCGGCCAATTCATTTCCATAAATATCACGGACACCTTCCGGTGTATGCAATAGTATGTTTTTCATAATGCTTTCCCTTTACTTTATATGCTGCTGTAAACAATGTGTACTTTAATATAGTAACGTGATAATTGATTAGCACGCTAAATTACTGTTAGTATACGAGACTATGATTCATTTGTCAACTCCCGTTCTTCCAGATCCTTCTGCAGGATGTCAAGGTATGGCACTAATACACCATGCTTCCTTGGAAGACGGTAATCCGGGTTCATTTCTTCATAAAGAAAGCTTTTGCGACCACCTGCCAGGGAACGATCCCAGAAAAAACGGAAAATCTCGTAGGGCAGATAAAAGAACTCATCCCGGTGAGTATAATAAATGAGAAAAAAGGAAATCCCCCCCTGTTTTTCGAAGTTCTCCATAAATTTCACCTGATGCTCATGGATATTCTGAAGTGCAAAACGATCCACGGCGCATTCCTTGGCATCGAAGCAGACCGGAATTCCCTGCACCGCACCGATATAGTCTACTGTACTTTTCTGGTCAAAATAGGCTAAGGTAATGTGTCTGGTATTCTTATCAATATTAATCGGGGTAATCGGAGTCGGAATTTTCTGGATCAGAGCCAGTCCGCTCTCTAAGTACCGCTCGTTCGTCCGGTTGATCATATCCTCGAGGGTAGATCCTCGAAGCCCTCTGGAATTCCAGGTTGACATCGGTCATTCTTCCTTTCTGGTAACAGGGTTGGCTTAGAATACCATTTCTATTTCATTACATGAATTTTAATTTTTCGAACAGCTCCGGTTCCGGAATGGTCAGGATCCGGCTGCTTAAATCCGGAAAAGCATCTTCACATTCTGGAAATTCCAGCCGGCAGGCACAGAGCATCTGGCTCTGGATACCAAGCTTTTTCCTGTATCGATCGTTAAATTCACGATCTCCATATTTGTAATCACCAAGCAGAGGGTGTCCGATGGATGCCATATGGGCACGGATCTGATGGGTCTTTCCGGTAATCAGTTCCACTTCCACAAGGGTCTTATCCCCATATTCTGCAAGTGGTTCATATCTGGTTTCAATGTAATCTCCACTGGTATCGTCCCGGCATACGGAAACACGATTCGTTTTAGCATCCTTCTTCAAATACCCTTTTAAGCATTCTTTCTGCAGCCCGGTCCCCTTTACGAACAGATGATAAAATTTCCGGACATCCCGGGAACGGATCCATTTACTCAACACCTGTCCGCCTTTTATGGTTTTGGAACATAAAACGAGTCCGCAGGTATTCCGGTCAAGCCTGTTGCATACCGATGGATGAAAGGTCTGCAAATCCTCTTCCGAAAGCTCTCCTTTATGTAGCAGATAACCAATCAGCCATTCATTTAAGGAAAGATCCTGATCGGAAGCCTTCTGGGTGAGAATACCAAAGGGCTTATTTAAAATAAGAATATGGTCATCTTCATAAACAATCAGAATGCCCTTAAGAACCTCAAAGGCTTTCCTATAGGAAGAGGTTTTATGAGAACTCTCCTTTTGAAAATTGTTTAAGGTTTCATCAGAGAGATAAAACTGGATCGTATCTCCTGCCTTCAGCTTTTCTTTTCCTTCGGCCTTCTGCTTATTGTATTTGATATTCTTTTTACGAAGCATTTTGTAGAAAAAGGAAGAAGGTGCCAGTGGCAGATATTTCTGCAGGAATTTAAGCAGTGTCTGTCCGGCTTCCTTTTCCCCAATCTGATATTCCCTCATGTCGGTTTCCTGTTTTTCTGTGATTTGTAACTATTCAGAGCCATGCAAATTATGGCAGTATGGACGATGAATGCTTGCATTCAAGCGATAAGGATTCATAAATCATCCAAAGTTATAAGGTAATTTCATAGAATAATACACGGACCTCATCTTCCTTTTCAGGATTCCGCTCCGGCTGTGCTTCGGAACGGTTCTTTAACTGTTCACAGTATTTCTTAAGGTCTTTTGTTAAGGTAATGGTATAGTCCTTGAAGCCGCCCTGTTTCAGCATAGTCTGTAAATGTGCAATTGCTGCATCCAGATCACACTTCTCATTCTCAGAAAAACCAAGAATAACTTTCCCATCTACAACCATATGACTGATCGGAAAATTCTTCTGATAGGAAGTAAAATAAAGGTCACACATGCCAATCAGACGTCCTTCACAGGGCCTGATCTGCTCATAGGCTTCCCTGCTGCACCCTTTCGCACGGCAGAGCATAATCAGATTGACAATGCTTTTGCATGCCGGAAGGCATCCCAGAACTGCAACTACGGTTAACAGATTCTTCCTGGTTCCGGTTGTCAGGTAGCCGGCCAGAAAAACAGCCAGTGAAATGCCAAAGCAGAGAATCGTCCATAGAATGGCATTCCGTTTCTTTTTTTCAAGATATCCAAACGTTCCTTTAACGGCTCTCATATGTTTCCTCCTCGTACATAACGAATTAAGCTGTTCATGGTTCCACTTCCACATTCTATCACTAATTTCCCGTAGAAGTCTGATCCAACAGCTTCATCACATCCTCATAATCGTAAATATAAAAATCTGCAAGCTCCTGCTTTTCCCTTGTCTGATGCAGGGAATACAGATCGTGTACGGCACAGACCTTCATATTGGCGGCTTTCCCTGCCTGGATTCCGGGGATAATATCCTCAAACACAAGGCAGCTTTCAGGTGCTACACCACATTGTCTGGCAGCTTCTAAATAAACATCCGGAGATGGCTTTCCCCTTTTTACTTCACATCCGGTCACGATACAGGTAAAGTAGCGGGATACTCCAAGGGATTGAAGAACCCCCTCGACAAGGGAACGTTCGTTACTGGTGGCAATCCCAAGCCGGATATCGTGATCTGCACAGTAAGTAATAAAGCGGTCAGCCCCGTTCTTTAACGGAACCTCATGCAGGTATTTATCCCTTGCCATCTGCGTCCAGTCCGACTTCATCTGTTCAATGCTGTCCGGAATGGGAAAATGTTCTTTAAAGTAAACGGCAGTCTCCGAAAACGACATTCCCTCAATGCTGGACTGCAGATCCTCCGGAAGCGGAATGTTAAACCTTCCTAAATACTCGCGGTCAATATCCTTCCAGATCCACATGGAATCCACAAGCGATCCATCCAGATCAAATAAAACGGCATTTATATTCTTTAACATCTGTTGTACTCCTGTTCCTTACAATTTCATTTCCACATAATAACAGTTCAGCCTTACTTATTTCATGTCGGGCGTCCGCCCTATAGAAATGATTGCTGCATATCTTTTACAAAATGTGCATATGTAATAGCATAACACACCTTGCAGGATTCGGAAATGAAACGTTTCTTTTCTTTTCTATTTTTTATGTTTCTGGCAATATGTATCCTGACAGAGCCGACAGCCTGTATCGGATACGCCAGGGATGCCCTCTTGCTCTGGTTTCTTAAGATCCTGCCAACACTATTTCCTTTTATGGTAATTTCCGGAGTGATCATCCGCATGAATCTGACTTCCTGTTTCCCGTCGGCGGGTGTCTATGGGACTCTCGTCGGATTCTTCTGTGGCTTTCCGATGGGAGCCCTGACAGCATGCACCATGTATGAAGAAAAGCAGATCACTCAAAAGGAGGCTGAATACCTGTGTGCCTTTACCAATAATATGGGGCCGGTTTATTTCTGTTCCTATGTGCTGCCCACCCTTGGAATTACAAATAAACTGCCTTATCTTGCTGTTATGTATGGGATCCCTCTGCTGTATGGGCTGTTCTTACGAAAAACTACCTACCAATCCTGTGACTTTCAGAAATTGCCTTCAGGCTCCCATGTGAGTTTACTGAATGCAATTGATGCTTCCATTCAGCAGGCCATCGCATCAATTACAAGACTCGGGGGCTACCTGATTCTGCTGCAGACACTCTATATCCTGCCGGAGCTCTTCATCCGTCTGATTGGTCATTTTCCCTTGGCGATCCGGCTGCCACTTTCGTTTCTCCAGTCCTTTTTGTGTTGTCTGCTTGAAATTACGGGAGGAATTGCAAAAATGAGTGCCTATCCACCGCTTTGTGTACTTGCACTGCTTCCCCTTGGTGGTCTTTCGTTTATTCTGCAGGCAGGCTCAATCTTAAAAAATGCAGGGCTGTCCCTTCCGGTTTATCTGATGCATAAGCTGATCCAGACCGTACTTATTTTCGCTTTTTATATCGTAATAATCCACGCAGGTTTCTGATCAACACCATAAGCAGAATCAGCATCAGAAGTACAATTCCGGCAATCGAAACCATGATTCCGATGGAATATCCGGTCGGTTTTGCAGCCGATACCGGATCTGTGTGGCCGGCAAAGGCTTCGGCAGTAACTTCGGTATAGGTCTGTTGCTTTTCTAAAAGCTCTTCTGCTTTTTGCTGCTGCATTTCCTGACGAAGGCGTTCCGGATCCTCAATGGTTCCAACCCCGATCGTATTGCTTTCTGTAAATTTATCATATTCATTGTATGCCATGGTACGCAGCTCCACCGCGGTATCAAACGGAAGCTGAAATGTAAAGGTATATTCCATAGCTGAGACGTCCCATTGCTCCGGACGCGGCCACTCCAGTAATTCCGAATAGGTATTACCTCCATCGGTACTCACGGCATAGTATTGGATATAGCTGTCACTGTCCGAAGCGGTCATGCGAATCGTTGCCATGCCGGTTTCCTGATCCATAGATGTAAGTTCGATTTCATTTACTTCCGGCTCAGTTTCATCAGGCCTTGCAATATCGGCAGGAACCGGAATCTGAGAAACCGGATAACCGGAGTAATCAATTCCCAACTCTTCAGATTTTAAACCAAAATATTTTGCAACGGCTTCGGCATCGCGGATTCCCAGTGCTTTTAACGATTCTTCTCCATCGGCCACAGCAAAGGCATCCTTTGCATGATCCAGGTGACAGTGCTCAATCAGCGCACAGGGAACATCCATTTCCGCTGCATACCTCAAGATTCCGTAATAATCAGTTCCGCGATCATTTAATCTAGTCTTTATACCACGCGAAAATAATCCCATGTCAGTAAGCTCCTGCATTTCAATCTCTGCAAAAGTAAATCCCTTGCTGTATAATTCTCCACGGGACGGAACCCACACCTCCGCACCGTATAAATTGTGGTTGACGGACAGGTTGAAGTGAAGGCAATACAGAAAATCAGCATTCTTTTCTTTGGCATAGGCAACACGGTCCTTGATCGTCATATCCATGTCCACTTCATGCGTCAGGAAAACAGTAACATCCTCAAATTTTTCCAGATGCTCTTTCATAGCCTGCGCTACAATCGGATTGATTTCTTTTTCTACAAATTCACCATATTCCCCGCCGCGGTTCTCGCCACCGTGACCTGGATCTATTACAATGATTGGCATCGCTTACTCTCCGTATACAAGAGAACCGGCCTACCAATCGGTAGGCCGGTTCAGGCCTTACAACATATCAACATTAATGCTTCCCGTGGTGCTCTCCTGAAGATCACCCTCCGGTGCCTCAAACTTATCGGGCTCCGGTGGATTCAGTTCCACACGGTTGGAATTCACGACATCATTATAATGATTGAGTCCTGCCATAAAGCTTTCATAATGCTCGGTTGTGGTTTTCATCGTCTGGTTGATAAGTGCTTCCACATTTGCCAGGATATCATCGGTATACTGCATGGCTGCAGAACGGACACTGTTTGCTTCCATGGTTGCGTTATCCAGAATTTCCTGTGCCTGCTTCGTTGCCATGGTAACGACCTCATTCGCCTGTGCGTAAGCCTGCTGCATAATTTCGTGTTCATTAATCAGCTGGTTGGTATGCAGAGTAGCTTCATTGATCAGTGCCTCTGCTTTCGCTCTGGCATCATTCAAAATAGCTTCCTTATTGCTGATAATCTTCTGATAACGTTTGATCTCATCAGGGGTTTTCATACGCAGTTCCCGAAGAAGCTCATCAATCTCTTCCTTGTTCACAATAATCTTGGTATCGGAAAAGGTCTGATATTTGCAACCATCGATATATTCTTCGATTTCATCAATTAACTGTTCAATTCTGCTGCTCATTCCATTGCCTCCGGTTCATTTCTTTCTATTCCATATTTGTCATAAATCTGCTTCCCTAAAAAGTCCGGTACACACATGGAAATATCGCCTCCGAAGCTGGCAATTTCCTTGACGCTCGAAGAACTGAGGTAGGCATATTCCAAACCGGTCGTTAAAAAGACCGTATCCACTGCACCATTGGAAAGCTTGGCATTTGTCTGGGCTGTCTGAAGCTCATATTCGAAATCGGTGATGGCACGCAAGCCACGGATCACGACATGAACATCCTTCTCTTTTGCATAATCTACCAATAAGCCGCTGAAGGATTCCACCTTTACATTCGGAATATCTTTCACAGCTTCCTTTAATATCTTAACACGTTCTTCTACTGAAAACAATGGTGTCTTTACTTTATTGTTTAAGACACTTACCGTTAATTCGTCAAACATCTGTGCCGCACGGCGGATGACATCAAGGTGTCCGTAGTGAACCGGATCAAAGCTTCCCGGATAAATTGCTTTTTTCAATTTCTTCTCCTTAAGACGTCAGGATTCCATTCCCTATTGTCTTTTGATAAATAAATGTTTATTGGTCTTGTAATTCTTTTCTCTTACAATGGTAAATCCGAATTCTTCCAAAAAAGTAAAAGACCGGTCGATTGAGGCTTCCAAAATAATGGTAGTATTTTCCGTAACATACGGCATATTTCTCAATTCACGGAAAAGAGCCGGTTCAATACCTGATGTATAAGGGGGATCCATAAAGATGATGGAAACCTCCTTTTCGTGGATCTGATGAACGCCGGATAAAACATCTCCCTTAATCAGGGTTGCCCGGTCTGCAAATTTCGTAAACTGCAAATTATCCTGAATACAGGAAATGGCTTTCGGGTTATTCTCAATAAAATAACTGTGTTCTGCTCCCCGGCTTAAGGCCTCAATTCCGATTCCGCCGCTTCCTGCAAAGAAGTCCGCGAAAATGCATCCCGGAATATCCATCTGGATCATATTAAATAAGGTTTCTTTAATCCGGTCCGTGGTGGGTCTGGTATCCATGGATGCCGGTGTCTTTAACGGAAGGCTCCGTGCCGTTCCTGCAATTACTCTCATAGTTCCTCCTTAAAGCTAAAGACGAAGCTTCGTTCCTTTACTGTCTCTGTGCTGCGGTTTAATCCGCTGCAGTTCCACATGCTTGTCTTTATATACAATATCCGGATCAGGCATGGCTGCCAGCGTATAATAAACAGCTTCTACATGATCCTTATCAGAAAGCTTCATTCCACGCACACCCACAGCCGACTTCTTCTTTTCAGGAACTTCCTCTAATCCAAACCTCAGGAAATATCCTTCAGCGGACTGCAGAATGACCTGCTTCTGCTCCCTGATAATTTCAACGCTGATGACCTCATCGTTATCCTGCAGCTTCGTTGCTGCAACCGTTCTCTTTGCCACATCAAATTCACCACCGTCAACGATCTTCATCATGGCTTGGGCGGTAACAAACAGAATCCGGTAGAGATTCAAACTCGTCTGGCTTTCTACCGTGATGGCATATTCCTTCTGTGAGTCATAATTACTGATGTTATCGATCGGAACACCCTTGTCACGGAACTTTCCAAACGGAACATCCTGTAATTTTACCGTGTGAAGCTGTCCGGTATTTGTAAAGATACAGATTTTACCGGTGTTCTTACAGAATACCACATATTTATTTTCTGAATCCGCCGCTTCCTTGTTCCGTTCGTAGGTCGGAACATCCACGGAACGGGCATAGCCGAAGCGGTCCATTAAGAAGACAATATCCATCTCCTCAATCTTTTTCTCTACATAAACGGCTTCTGCGACGTTTTCAATGACTGTTTTTCGTGGTTTCCCATATTCCCGGCGGATGTCATCAAGCTCATTCATGATAACCTGTGCCATGGAATCCCGGCGGTCTAAGATATCCTCATACCGGTAAATATTGGCAAGCGTATCTTCGTGTTCGTTGATCAACGCTTCAAGTTCGAGTCCGATTAATTTATATAAACGCATCTCCAGGATGGCGTTTGCCTGCTTTTCGGTAAAACAGAGCTGGGAAGCCATGATTCTGGATTCCTTGGAACGGAATTTGATGCCATCGGTCTTACCCTCTACCAGACAGGCTTTTGCCATGGCTCGATCCCTGGAGCCACGTAAAATTTCAATGACAAGATCGATGACGTTGCACGCTTTGATTAAGCCTTCCTGAATTTCCTTGCGTTCCAGCTCCTTTTCAAGAAGTGTGGTATATTTTCGTCGTGCTACTTCAAACTGGAAATCCACATTGTGTCTGATAATCTGTTTAAGGCTCATGACCTCCGGTCTGCCATCGGCTATGGCCAGCATGTTCACACCAAAGGTATCCTCGAGCCGTGTCTTTTTATAGAGCATGTTGACAAAGTTTTCAACATCTGCATCCTTACGAAGTTCAATGACAATACGGATTCCTTCCTTGGAGGACTGGTTCGTAATGTCTACAATATCCTGCGTTTTTTTTGTTTCGGAAAGAGCTGCTACATCCATCAGGAACTTGGAAATGTTGGCACCGATCATGGTATAGGGAATTTCAGAAATAACCACATTGGTCTTGCCGGCTTTTCCCTTTTCGATGTCTACCTTGCCACGAACCTTGATCTTCCCGACACCGGTTTCATAAATTTCCAGCAGCTCATCCTTATTGGTAACGATACCTCCGGTCGGGAAATCCGGACCTTTGATATATTTCATCAATCCTTCTGTGGTAATCTCTTCATTCTGCATGTAGGCTTTTACTGCATCGGCAACCTCACCGAGATTGTGAGGCGGAATACTGGTTGCCATACCAACGGCAATTCCTTCGGAACCATTGACTAAAAGGTTTGGAATCTTTACAGGCAGAACAGAAGGCTCCTTCTCTGTTTCATCAAAGTTTGGCACAAAATCAACAACATTTTTATCAAGGTCGGCCAAAAATGCTTCCTGCGTCACCTTTTCAAGACGGGCTTCCGTGTATCTCATGGCAGCCGCTCCGTCTCCCTCAATGTTACCGAAGTTACCGTGTCCGTCAATTAAGGGCATTCCTTTCTTGAAATCCTGTGTCATTACAACAAGCGCATCATAAATAGAGCTGTCTCCATGGGGATGATATTTACCCATGGTATCACCGACAATACGCGCACTTTTACGGTACGGCTTATCGTAACGGATTCCCAGTTCATGCATATCATATAACACACGGCGCTGCACAGGTTTCAACCCGTCTCTGGCATCCGGCAGGGCACGTGCGATAATGACACTCATGGCATAATCAATATATGATTTCTGCATCACTTCCGAATACTCGGTTTTGATGATTTTTTCTTCCATGAAATAATTCCTTTCTAAGAAACTCCGGAATCTGTTTTAACAATCAGATATCCAGCTCCGCATCGGTGGCGTGTTCGTAGATAAATGCCTTTCGGGGAGGAACCTCGGTTCCCATCAGCATTTCAGTTACTTCGGATGCCATACGGGCATCTTCAATCTCAACCTGCTTTAAAATTCTGGATGCCGGATCTAAAGTCGTTTCCCATAACTGCTCCGCATCCATTTCTCCAAGACCCTTGTAGCGTTGTAAGGTAAAGGGACCTTTATGCTTCTTACGGTACTGCTCTAATGCCTTGTCATCGTACAGGTACTCTTCCTCTCCCTTCGAGGGCATCGCCTTATATAACGGCGGCATGGCAATATAAACATGTCCTTCATAAATCAGTTCCGGCATAAACCGGTAGAATAAGGTCAGAAGCAGTGTGGAAATATGCGCGCCATCCACATCGGCATCGGCCATAATAATAATTTTGTCATAACGGAGCTTCGTAATATCAAAGTCGTTTCCATATCCTTCAGAAAATCCACAGCCAAACGCATTGATCATGGTTTTGATTTCGGCATTAGCCAATACCTTATCTATACTTGCCTTTTCCACGTTCAGGATTTTACCACGGATAGGCAGAATTGCCTGATACGCACGGTCTCTGGCTGTCTTGGCACTGCCTCCTGCGGAATCTCCTTCGACAATAAAGATTTCACATTTTGAAGCGTCCCTCGATTCACAGTTTGCAAGCTTTCCGTTCGAATCAAAGGAAAACTTCTGCTTCGTGAGCATGTTGGTCTTTGCTTTTTCCTCGGTTTTACGGATTTTGGCCGCCTTTTCGGCACAGCCAATGATACTCTTTAAGGTCTCTAAATTACGGTCAAAATAGCGGACCAGTTCATCACCGGTAACCTTCGCAACGACCTTTGCTGCATCCTGGTTATCGAGCTTCGTCTTCGTCTGGCCCTCAAAACGGGGATCCGGATGCTTGACGGAAATCACAGCTGTCATACCGTTACGCACATCGGCGCCGGTGAAGTTGACATCCTTTTCCTTTAAGATATTCAACTCTCTGGCATAAGTATTGATAATATTCGTGAACGCAGTTTTAAAGCCGGTAAGATGCGTACCGCCTTCTGCATTGTAAATATTATTACAGAAACCCAGAACATTCTCATGGAATTCATTAATATACTGGAAGGCACCTTCTACGGAAATGCCTTCACTCTCGCCTTTAAAATAAACGACGTCACAGATGGTTTCCGTGGATTTGTTCATATCCTTGATAAATCCGATGATTCCATCCGGCTCATGATACTCCACATGCTCTGTTGCTTCTTTTCTTTTATCTTCAAAAATAATGGTAAGCAACGGATTTAAGTATGCTGTTTCATGCAGACGGCTCTTGATGTCATCTTCCTTAAAACGTGTACGGTCAAAAATGGTATCATCCGGCAGGAAATTAATCTTCGTGCCGGTTCCTCTTGCTTTTCCGATCACAGGGGGAAGTCCGTCTATCAAATCTACCGCAGGGATTCCTCTTTCGTAACGGTCTTCATAAAGATTTCCACCGCTCTTTACCTGAATGGTCAGATACGTGGATAAGGCATTTACGACTGAGGAACCAACACCATGCAGACCTCCGCTTGTCTTATATGCGGAATCGTCGAATTTACCGCCTGCGTGAAGCGTCGTAAGCACCAGACGTTCTGCACTGATTCCCTTCTCATGGAGTCCGACCGGAATTCCTCGTCCGTTATCTTCAATAGTTGCCGATCCGTCTTCCTCGAGCGTTACCCAGATTTTGTCACAGTAACCGGCAAGATGTTCGTCCACGGAATTGTCTACGATTTCATAAATCAAATGGTTTAAGCCCTTCGTAGAAACACTTCCGATATACATTCCCGGTCTTCGCCTGACCGCTTCCAAGCCTTCCAGCACCGTAATACTGGAAGCGTCATAAACCGCTTCCTTTGCCATTTATTAAACCTCTTTCCTGATTTTTTTGCAGCATGCAACTGCAAGGGAACCCGGTCCGATATGACAGGCCACACTTAAGGATAAGGGCTGCACGACAATTTCAAATTCCGGGAATTCCTTTAATAATTCTTCTTTAAACTGCAGGGCAGTTTCCAGATCCTTCGTATAAGCAATCTCTAACCAGATATTTTCCGGTGTTGCACCGCCAAAACGAGTTTCCATATCCTTACGGATAGCAGATATCATAGTCTGCTTTCCCTGGGATACTGTTCTTGCTTTGGAAAATGCATCAAGCTTTTCTCCCTGAATGGTAAGCACCGGCTTCAGCTTCAGTAATGAACCGATTGCTGCGGCAGCAGGAGTGATACGACCGCCTTTTTTCAGATATACAAGTGTATCTAACATAATATAAATACTGGAATTGAATTTATCATTTTCCAGAAATGTCTTGATTTCTGCACCGGTAAGTCCCCATTCTGCAAGCAGTAAAGCATCCAGACAGGACTGCCGCTGGGTGACCGAAATACGCTGGTTATTGACAACATGGACACGGCCTGCGTAATCTGCTTCCTGTGATAACATGACTGCGGTCTGGCAGGATCCGGATAATCCGCTGCTCATCGGGATATAAACAAGCTCCTCATAGTCTGCAAGGAGATCATCCCACAGCTTCATGACCGAATCCGGGGAAGGCTGGCTGGTTACCACACTGGCACCGCCCTCAAGCATCGCATAAAAACCCTCCTGTGTCAGGCTGATGTCTTCAAAGTACTCCGCATCATCAATCATAAAAGGCATTGGAAGCACAAATAACCCAAGCTCCTTTGCTTCCTTCTGCGTTATTCCGCTGTTTGAATCTGTTACTACTGCAATTTTTTTACTCAATCGGTTCACCAATCCTTCCCAAATATCTTACTTTCAGATCGACTTAAAGTCAATCAGTTTCATCGTATTCTCTTCCATATATTCCCTTAATGCGCCATTTGAATTTTGTATCAGCTCTTCATCTTCTGCAAGCAGATGATCTACCGTCTGGCTTATTTTTTTGAGAAGAGCTGCATCCTGATAAACATCCGCAATCTTAAATTCCATTAATCCGCTCTGCCGGATTCCAAACAGATCACCAGGGCCTCGCAGCTTCAAATCCTGTTCTGCAATATAAAAGCCGTCATTGGAATCATTCAGAATCTTTAAGCGTTTATTGTTTTCCGGTTTCTCGGAATGATTCATGAAAATACAGTAGGACTGCTCTTTTCCCCGTCCGATCCTGCCCCGGAGCTGATGGAGCTGCGCCAGACCGAATCGTTCTGCATTCTCCACAAGCATAACGGTTGCATTCGGCACATTAATTCCGACTTCAATCACGGTTGTGGAAACTAAAACATCGATATTTCCTTTTGCAAACTGATCCATGATTTCCTGCTTCTGATCGGCCTTCATCTTACCATGGATCATTTCCACGCGGATCTTCGTATTCAGCTTCTCCCGAAGAAGCCCCGTATAGTCCGTTACATTCTCAACATCATGCAATGCTTCGTTTTCCTCGACCATCGGGCAGATTACATAAACCTGTCTTCCAAAGGCAACCTCCTTCTCAATAAAGGCATATGCCTTTGGACGGTATGAAACACCTACCACACAGTTTTTCACAGGAAGCCGCTCGGCAGGGCGCTCGTCCACGAGGGAAATATGCAGGTCCCCATACAGGATAATCGCAAGGGTACGGGGAATCGGCGTTGCACTCATAACAAGCACATGGGGACTGCCGCCCTTTTCCCCGAAGCGTTCTCTCTGACGCACACCGAAACGATGCTGTTCATCAGTAATGACAAGCGCAAGTTTCTGAAACGATACCTTATCCTGAATCAGGGCATGGGTTCCAATCACAAGATTCACACTGCCATCGGCAATCTGCTGATAGGATTCCTTTTTGGCTTTGGCAGTCATGGATCCGGTTAACAGGACTGGTTTAAAAGGAAGCTCATATTCCTTCGTCATGGCGCAGATCTGTTCAAAATGCTGGGTAGCCAGAATCTCGGTCGGAGCCATCAGCGCTCCCTGATAACCGTTATCCACACATAACAGGAGGGCTAAAAAGGCAAGGATCGTTTTGCCGGATCCGACATCCCCCTGAATCAGCCGGTTCATGCATCTGCCACCGGTAAGATCCTCTACGATTTCTCCATAAACGCGTTTCTGCGCTCCGGTAAGAGGATAAGGAAGCTGCTCTATAAGACGC
The DNA here is from genome assembly GCA_000438155.1 of Firmicutes bacterium CAG:95. GTDB lineage: Bacteria > Bacillota > Clostridia > Lachnospirales > Lachnospiraceae > Suilimivivens. Next base: position 7,554 of record FR902961.1, on the reverse strand, counting down.
CCGGGCCATGCAGTTTCCAGCATAGGGTACATGGTATCCTCTTCCTTAATCTGCTTCATTTTCCGGATCATCAGAAGGAACAGAAACAATTCGTCAAAAACAAGTCTCCTGCGGCCCTCGGCAAGCTCCTCATAGTTTTCCGGAAAGTGGATTCGTTTCAGGGCTTCCTTCCGGTCAGGAAGATGATATTCCTTTACGATTTCCGGTGGCACAAATTCCGGCTCCTCATATTCCGTAAGAACCTGTGCGATGTACTTCCGGATCAGATGATTGGTCAATCCCTTAGTCAGTCCATAGACCGGCTGGAGCTGCATGCGCAGCTTTTCATATTCGTCCCTGCTATAGATCACCGGCTGCTCCATACGATACTGCCCGTGCTCCTTCTGCAGTTTCCCATAGAAAAGATAACAGGCTCCGGAGACGAGCCTGGATTTCAGGTAGGGCATATTGAAAAAGGTTAAGGCTACCGTATCCTGTCCGTCGGCTGCCTTTCCGGTTCCAATTGTCAGATTCCGAAACTTCTTAAATGAAAAGGTTTCCTGTAATTGCAAAAATACCGCAATCATTTCTCCATCCTGTGCAGCTTTCAATTTCTTGGGTTCCGGATAAACCACATAATCCCTTGGATAATCGTGAATGAGATCTTCTACCGTATCAATCCCGATCTTTCGAAAAAGTCTGGCTGTTTTCTCACCGACTCCTTTTATTGACAGGATATCGTCTGTTGGATTCATTTTTCACCCCTTACAGCCACTATATGTAGCTTTTGTTTCTACTTCTTACCATATGCAAAAAGGACGGTTTAACCGTCCTTTTGCAATATATTTGATTGCTGCATTCACTTTGTAACAGTTCAGTTCCGATATTTATTCCATGGAAATCACATAATAATAAATCGGCTGTCCGCCCATCTGTAATTCCACATCACAGTCCGGATAAGTTTCTTCTACCTTCGCCTTAATTGCCTCGGCAGCTTCTTCACTTACATCCGAGCCATAGTAAATGCTGATCAATTCCAGATCATCATGCATCATGGCCTTAATCATGTTAAAGGTAACCTCTTCCATGTCGCGTCCTACAGAAAGAATGCCGGAATCACCGATGCCCATGTAGTCACCCTGTTTGATTTCCTTATCGTCAATCATGGTATCACGAACAGCATAGGTAACCTGACCGGTCAAAACATTCTTGATTTCACATTCCATGGTTGCTGCATTGTCCTCCGGATCCATATCCGGTACATAATTAATGATTGCAGTAATTCCCTGTGGAACAGTCTTTGTCGGGATAACAATGATCTTCTTATCTTCTACCATGGTCTTTGCCTGGTTGGCAGCAAGAATAATGTTCTTGTTGTTTGGAAGAATAAAGATGGTATCCGCATTCACCCTGTCAATCGCATTCAGCATATCTTCAGTACTCGGATTCATGGTCTGACCACCCTCGATGATGTAGTCTGCACCAAGTCCCCTGAAGATTTCGCTCATGCCTTCACCTACGGATACAGCAATAAAACCAACCTCCTTGTGAGGCATTTCCGGTCCCTTCTTCTGCTCCTGTTCTTTCATCTGCTGTTCTTTAATGACCTTCTCCTGATGTTCCAGACGCATGTTATCAATTTTCATGTTGGATAATGCACCATACTTCAAAGCTCTCTGGATGGCAAGTCCGGGATCATTGGTATGTACATGTACCTTAACCACATCCCCGTCAGCAACAACCACAATGGAATCGCCAATGGATTCCAGATATTCCTTGAAATCAATTTCATTCTTGATGTTAAAGGTCTTATTTAATAAGATGATAAATTCGGTACAGTAACCGTATTTAATCTCCTGATCTACGGAAGAAGCAGGTCCCCCTTTAGCCGAGCTCTCCTTCGAAGCTTCTAAGGTAAAGTCAACCTCCTTGCCAAGGAATGCATCAAATGCCCCCTTCATAACCTGCATCAGCCCCTGACCGCCGGAGTCTACCACGCCTGCCTGCTTTAAAACAGGAAGCATATCGGGAGTCTTTGCCAATACTTCATCTCCGTACTCGATGATCTGACGGAAATAAAGCTCCATATCGTCACAGCCTTCTTCAGCCAATTCTCTTGCTTTATCTGCCATTCCCTTCGCTACGGTAAGAATGGTTCCCTCCTTGGGTTTCATAACTGCCTTGTAAGCAGATTCCACGGCCTTCTCGGTTGCAGTTGCCAGTGTCGGGATATCGATTTCTTCATATTCACGGATAGTCTTCGTGAATCCACGGAATAACTGGGAAAGAATAACACCGGAGTTTCCTCTGGCACCCCGCAGGGAACCGGAAGAAATTGCTTTACAAATTGTCATCATATCTTCATCCTGGAGGTTTACCACTTCCTTGGCTGCGGACATGATGGTCAACGTCATATTTGTACCGGTATCACCATCAGGAACCGGAAATACATTCAGTTCATTAATCCATTCTTTCTTAACTTCAAGATTTTTCGCACCGGCTAAGAACATCTTTGCAAGCATCTTAGCATTGATCTTATTGCTATTCACTGTAAAGCTTCCTCCTAATCAATCACTTTTACACCTTCGACAAAGATGTTTATTTTCTCAATTTCGATTCCGGTAAATTCCTCTACCTTATATTTCACATTGCTGATCAGATTATTCGATACAGCAAGGATACTTACACCATAAGCGACAATAATATGAAAGTTAATCACCAGCTTATTGTTACGGACCATAACATTGATTCCCCTGGTCATGCTGTCCAGTTTAAGAAGCTTCACAAGACCATCCCTCATGTTGATTCCTGCCATACCGACAACACCAAAGCATTCCATTGCAACGCTGCCTGCATACTGTGCAATTGCTTCATTGTCAATGGAAATATTTCCCATGCTGGTATTAATTGAAGTCATTTTATTCGAATACTTCGTTGTAGAAGATTTCATAAGTAGCCCTCCTTCTTTTTAAACATATATTAGGTATTATAACCTCTGTCAACAAAAAATGAAACTCATTTTTTTAAAAATATCACAATTTTCAAAAACATGTAAAAATTCCACTTGCATTCTATAAGGATATCTGCTATTATACAACTGTTGCGGTTATATTTAAATTGTTAGGAGGTGCTACGATGGCTAAATGTGATATTTGTGGTAAGGGCGTACATTTTGGAAATAACGTCAGCCATTCTCATAGAAGATCTAACAGAATCTGGAATTCTAACATCAAAAATGTTAAATGTAAAGTAAACGGAGCTTCCAAAAGAATGCATGTTTGCACAAACTGTCTGAAGTCCGGAGCTGTTGAAAGAGCTTAAATATTGATTTTACTAAATGAAGGCAAATGACTTGGGCAAGCGTTTTTCGCTTGCCCTTTTCTTTTCCTCTTTCGTCTTCTGTTGTTAATTGTTTCTCACATTAAGTTCTTAATCTGTCCGTTTTGATTTTTATTTTTATGCCCAGCGGCCAAATTCATAGCTTCTTTTTAGTTCTTCATAAATCCGGTTGATAACAAGAACCATTTCGGCATCTCCTGCCACGTTGTCCGGATGAAACATCTTTAACAGATCCCGGTAACGTTTCTTTAATGCAAGCTGACTGTTCACGCCCTGAAAAAGCATTTCTGCCATCTGGTCGTTCCGTTCTCTGTGAAGATCCCGCTCATGTACCTTCTGTTCAGAATGAAACTGCAGCTTTTCTTTTTCAAATGCTTTCCGCTCTGCATCAAGCTGGACAAAACCATTCTTTAAAATTTCCATTTTCTTGTCAAAGAACTGCTCGTCCTGCTTCAGACGTTTCCGTTCAACGACCAGTTTCCGGTTTACTTCCAGCATTTCATCCCGGAACCGGGTACGCTCTTCAATAAACTTCTCCTGTGTATGAAGAAATTCGCTGCGTTCCATTTCCAGACGGATATTCTCACGGAACAGCCATCCTTTCAGTTCATTTAATTCTTCCGTATCTCCTGTCACCAGAATTCTCTCAAAATCATCGCGACAGTCGACCAGTTTCCCCTTCCGCTCACCATCCATGGTATCTCCTCCGGGGCACAGCCCCGTTATCCACAATAATAACAATTGTATCCGATTAACAGTAATAATCCGATAATAATCAATGCAATCAGATAATGATGCGTCAAAAGCAGCATCAGAACCATCCCGACCGCAATCCAGAATGCAATAAAGCCAATTAGTTTTTTCAAGATCATCCTCGTAATTGGATTCTTATCTTATTTTATGCAGCACGGTCTGTTTCCATGCAGAAGGAAACCACTATGCTTCCTTTTTCTCATCCGGAAAAGCCGCTTCTACGGCTGCATCATCATCAATCATCTCTTCCTTCGGAGCAGTGAACTTGTCTACGATATCCGGAATCATATCAAGTACCTTCGTCATGGTATCCTGATTCTTGATATTGACAAGCTTCGTGGAACCATTCTTAATAACAAGTACCGCGCTCGGCGTCATCTTGCCGCTGAATCCGCCGCCACCTCCGTTCTTCTTATCTCCTGCAGAGGCACCTGCGCCAACGCCAAAGGAAACATCCACAAGTGGCAGAATGATGGTATCTCCAATCTGTGTTGCTTCTCCGACTACCGTTTTCGTAGACAACACCGTATTCATTCCCTTCATGAGGGATTCAATCACTCCTGCAAAATTATTATCAGCCATTATGCTACCTCCCTTTTCAACAGCCTGATGAGTTTTTGTAAATCTTTATCAAAATAAATGGTACATGCTATTCTTACAGCCTGAAATAATGTGATATTCCCCCGGATCTTAAGTGTTCCTTCCAGAATCACATGATCAAAATCCGGAACCACATCTATGTGTTCTCCAATCAAAGGATACAGCATTCCGTAATAGCCAAGGATCTGTCCGGTTGCTGCCGGATCCTCCATTCCAATATGCAGGTATCCTTTGATCTTCCGTGGGGCAATGCGCTTTAAAAGACATAATACTTCCTTTGAGTACTTCTCCCATGTTCTGTCAAACAGCTCACTCTGGAGCACCCTATAGTAATATCGGATATGATGAATAATATTCCTTATCTTATCATAGATTGACTGAATTGTGTACCGGATATTTTTAAGCAGCTTCCAGATTTTCCGGATGCACCAGAGGATTTTCTCTCGCAGCAGTTCCCACTTTGAGGTTGACTCCTCAGAATCTGTTTCGGTATGTGTTGCATTCTCTGTCTGATTTTTCGGAGCATCTTTTAGCTTAGCTTCCGTTTTTTCATCTGGCTTTATTTGTGTGTTGTCAATAGGGCTCCAGCCATCTTCGTCCATGGTTTGAGGTTGTTCTCCTGAACCTTCCACATCTTCTGTGGCAAGTAAAGTATCTTCGGCTTCTCTGGAAGCTTTTGAGGTTTTTACAGTCTTTGCCTCACTTTCTTTTTTCTTCTCAGCCGCTGCATTTTTCTTAGAAGAAGCCGCCTCCTTCGTGGGCTGGTCTGACCGGAACAGGGTAAAGCAGGCAATTCTCACACGTAAGTACGCTTCCTCCGGATAAAGAAACCGGATATTCAAAAGATGAAGGAGCCACGTCACCTTAATCAGTGCATGAATCTGTTGTTCGCCCTCTGCATCCTTTGAAGCATCAATCCGGTAACGGATTGGTACAAAAAGCACCAGCAGCAGAAGGAACAGAATCAGCCCCAAAGCAACAAGCAATATAATTCCTATGATTTTCAGTATGGTCAAAATTACCATTCCCATGCATTACGAACCTTTCTTCTGATCTTTTACCTTGAGCTTCAAATATTCCTTGAGGTCACATGTTCCGGTTCTTTCAAGGCTTTCTTCCACAATCTTCTGCACAATTGCAACAGCTTCCTCATAGTTCGAAGCAATTCCGATAATAATCGGTGCATGTTTTCTGAAATATTTCTGCTTTAGCAGCATGGAAGAATAGATTTCCAGCTGATCGTCTCCACAGGCAAGTGTAACCAGGTAAACCCGTACCATTGCATGTATCTTCAGTTTTTGTTTCAAAATCCCTACATGCTCAACTGTTTCTCCTACATAGAGATACTTATAAAATTTCATATAGAAATTGCTCCTTCTGCTTTTGTCTGCTTCTCAGGACTGTGGCTCTGTCAGGTATGCATCAAAAATCCGCTTTGCAATCGGAACGGCATAATCGCCTCCGGCTCCGGCTCCCTCGATAATAATCGTCACGCAGACCTGTGGATTCTCTGCCGGTGCATACCCGGTGAACCAGGCATGGCTTTCCCCCTTCACGGTACCGTATTCCGCAGATCCTGTTTTCCCGGCAGCCGTATAGGATAAGTCCTTTAACCGCGATGCCGTCCCCTCTGTGACAACTGCCTCCATGAGAGCCTGCATGGCAGCTGCTTCTGTTTCTGTCATCAGGTCTCCGTAAGCAGATGGTTTAAATTCTCTGGTGATGGAGCCGGCACTGTTTTTTACGGAGTCTACCAGATAAGGCTTCATAAGCCTGCCGTTATTGGCAATCGCACAGGTAATCATATTTAACTGCAGCGGTGTGATTCCGGCAGCTCCCTGTCCGATTGAAATCTGCATCATATCTGCATCTGATGTATTCTCATCCACAACCAGATTACTTACCGAATGCTGGAAGATAACCGGAAGCTTCTGGTTAAAGAGAAGCTGGTTTAAGGTGTCGCCGAACTCCTTCCGGTCAAGAGAAAGTCCGATATTGGCATAAGAGGTATTGCAGGACTTGGCAAAGGATCTGGTGAAATCCACCGAACCATGTACCGATCCATGATAACACTGAATCCGGTCCTCGCCCCATTTGATGGAACCGACACACTGATACCGGTAATTCTGATAGGTGTCCGGATGCTCCCTGATATATTCTAAGGATGTAATGATTTTAAAGGTAGATCCCGGCGGGTATAACCCTTGCGTTACACGGTTAAGAAGAATGCCACTATCGGTATCCTGTAAGTAATTGTCCCATTCCTGAGCTACCGTAGACGGGTCAAAATCCGGATGAGATATCATTGCAAGAATTCTTCCGGTCTGTGGTTCAGTCACCAGAATGGCTCCCCGGTAAACGCCAAGTGCCGTGGAAGCAACCTGCTGCAGGTTCGTATCCAGTGTCGTATAGACATTATCACCCGGATATTTTTCACCCTTTGCTTCTAAGGATGCCTTTTGGGAAAGAGGGGCATTCGAATTAATCAGATAATAATTGCACTGGGATTCCAGTCCCATTTTACCATTAACCGCATAGCCGACCACATGGGAAAACAGATTCCCGTATGGATATTCGCGTACTTCTTTTCCATCTTCTCCTTCGACGGTCCGGGCCAGAATCTGACCATCTCCGGAATAAATGCTTCCCCGGCGGTTCTGGGCAAGAAGCATCTGCTGACGTCCATTATAGCTGTTATTAATCAGTTCCTGCTTATGGGTTGCGGAATAATAAATAATATAGCCGGACATGGAAAGCAGTAATAACGTAAAAAACCAGGTTACTGCCATAATCTCCGGATTCTTTTTTTTCTGGGATTTCTTCTTCGGTGCACGATTATTCTTCACCTTCAAATTCTTCTCCTTCATTCTCTGATTCATTCCA
>FR902960.1 GCA_000438155.1 Firmicutes bacterium CAG:95 | reverse complement strand
AATTGAATGCACATTCGTGTATTGGAATTAGATTCAGAGCATGGACTCCGTATATTGCTGTAGGGCGCATGGATAAATATAGCTTACAAAGTAATCACGAGCTTAAACCAGCCACCCTCTGTGGAAAAATCATAAAAGGCATTATGCTTTTCACAGAAAGCCATGATGGAGCGTGTTCCAGTTCCATGACCTGTTCTGGTGGAGGTGGGGAGTCCGTTTCTTCCCAGGGTAATCTGTCCTTTATAAGGGTTTGCAATCTCAAACATAAAGGCAGGCCTGCAGATACAGCGGATAATAATTTTTCTCTCATTCTCCGGAAGCTCTGCACATGCTTTTGTGGCATTTTCCAGAGCGTTGGCAAAACAGATGGAAAGCTCGGCGGAATCAACAGGGAGGCTTTCCGGAATCGCAAGATGGTGCTCTATGGTAATGTCCAGATTCCGGGCTTTTTCAAGATAAGCAGTGAGTGTAGCATTTAATATGGGATCACTGCAGTAGTGAGTGGGAGTGCTCAGCCGGTTCAGCTCAGTTGATTCGGATACAAGCTCAAGGATGGCCTTAGCATTTCCTTCCTTAGCAAGCGCAGCGATACCGGACAGCATCTTGTGAGTATCCTGCCAGATGAGCTTTACTTCTTTGGCGTTCCGTTTCGTATCTTCAACATGTTTTTTTATGCCCTGTATCTGGATTTCCAGAATCTCACGGTTCTGTTCATCCATCTGATACTGATACTGAGTCCGCAGATATTGGAAAACGGCATAATAAATGATGGCGATGACAGCACCTGAGAGGCAGAACAGAAGTGGAAAAGCCGGGTTTTGTGTGTAATGGACCGGATAGAGTGCAAGCGTCATCACAAAGAGGAAGAAGGCGATAGGGATCAATGCGAGAATTCCAAAGCCCCGGGTATTGATCCCGCCTATATCCGGAAAAACCCTTCTCAGAACAAAAAATTCCAAGGCAATCGCAGCAAGATAGGCAGACAGAAGAAGTATTGCATTTGACAGCAGCGTGCCTTTAAACAGTGTGTTGAGCAGTGTCACACTGATCAGAAGGTAGAGAGAGAGCAGGAGCTGCGACAGGCATTTGAAGACATGCCTTGAGACGGTGGTGTCTGCGGTCATATAGATCATGATTACACCCGGCAGAGAAATAGTAAGGATAACGCTTCTGAGAAAAGACAGAAATCCACAAAAGTGCATGAAAAAAAAGGTGAACACAATTGCATAAATGGCATATCCGCCTAAAAAAAGCAGGTTCCTTTTATAGTTTTTTCTCATCGGAGAAGTGGCGACTACCATGCCGAGCGTGCCAAATACAGCGACAAAGATACGGTAGATCTGGTAAGCCGTATTATCATCAAAAATCATAGTATTCCTCCATTTTGAACATTATCATAATGTGACCATAACCTTAAACCAGCCGTCTTCAGCTGTAAAGGTGTAAAAGGCATCATATTTTTCGCAGAATGCCACGATGGAACGGATATGGGCTTCCATACCGCCCTCCGGTAAATGTGGAAGACCATTTCTGTCAAAGGTTATCCTGTCCGGCTGAGGATTTTCAAGCTCAAACATCAGCCTGGGTTTTCCAATGCATTTAAAAACAATTTTTCGTTTCTCCTTTGGCAGCTTTTCACAGCATTCGATGGCATTTCCAAGCGCATTGGCAAAGCAGATGGCAAGTCTGGCAGGGTCAACCGGTAGAATATCCGGGATAGTGACGGAGGTTTGAAGCAGGATACCGGATTCCTCTGCGGATTTAAGATAAGAATAAAGTGTTGTATCCAAAAGGGCATCTGTGCAGTAATGGAAGGCTTCAGGCATATCAGGCTTCTGGCCGGCGATGCCGGTAAAGTCAAGGATCGCCTGCATATCTCCACTCTCGGCAAGAGATGCGATAGTGGAAAGTATGTGCCGGGTGTCATGCCGGATGATTTTTGTCTGCTTTGCAAGCTTTTCCATGTCGGCAGCCTCTCTTTGTATATTTTGTACCTGCAGCTCGAGAATTTTTCTGTTCTGCTCTATTTCCTGCCTGTGATACTGCATAGAAAGAAATACGCCGATCGCAGTGTAAAGAATGACAATGACGGCACCAAGCAGATAGATCAATATAACACTTGTGGGGCGTTTACTATAATGCTCCGGATAAAAAGCAAGTGCTACGGCAAGGATGATCAGCGCACAGGGAATCAGGGAAAGGATTCCCCAGCCTTTCCGGATCTCTGTAATAAAATCCAGATAGATGCGGCGCATGAAATGAAAATCAAACAGGATGACAAGCAGATAGGCGAGCAGACGCATCAGGATATCTGAGAGCTCCGTTCCGTGCAGCGCAGTATTTATGAGTGTGATGGTGCCTGCAATATATATAGAAACAAGTATGTGTGTTGCACGGATGAATACAAGCCGTGGAAATGGCTCGTCAGACATATTATGCAGCAGAAGGATGGCGGGACAGGATATTGTCAGGATAAATACCCGCAGTAAATGCTGGTAGCTGAAAAAATAGATGATTGCGTAGGATGAAATTATGACATAAATGAAGTAGGAAGCAAAAATCATGATACTTATGGGCTTCTCCTTCACATAGCGGAGCTTCGTGGTGGAGCCCATCATGCCAAAGGTACCTGCGCAGGTGATTATAACTTTTAAGATCAAAAAAATAATATTATCCTCAAAAAGCATAGTATCTGCCTCCATTCAGCCAAAAGTCCGCCCACTCCTTCTTGACTGTTTCGTACATACGGCGGGGAACCGGAACACGAAGCTCCCCGGTCAGCAGCAGGTCTGATCTTGTAACCTCTGTGACATGGAATAAATTGACGACAAAGGAGGAACCTACCAGAAGCATTCTTTTGTGTGCCAGCAGCTCAGACACAGCATTCTGGAAAGAACCGTTGAAGCTGGTGCTGTGTATCACAGTATTATCTGTCAGATGATAATCAATATGTTTATCTATGCGCTCTGCATACCGTATGTCGGCGATGGGGATCATACGGATACTGTCCGTGGTCTTTATGGCAACGGTCTTTTGCATGATCTGTGAAAAAGAGCGGTAAGCCTTGTCGAGGCTTTGGAAAAACAGTTCACTTTCGACAGGCTTTAACAGATAATCAAAGGCATCTACCCGGTAAGAATCCAGTGCAAAGTCAGGGGAGGTGGTGAGGTAGATCAGAAATCCCGTATTATCACGCATTCTCAGGGCAGCGCCAAGCTCAATACCATTCATTTCCGGCATAATACAGTCCAGAATATAGAGGTCAAAGCCACCGTGTTCATCTACATGGTTGATAAGTTCTTTTCCTGATGCAAAAGAAGATAAGGAAAGAGTCCGGTCAGAATGTATCTGTTTATATTGTCTGATCAGCTCCCTGGTCTTTTCATGGTTCGTTATTTCATCATCACATAAAGCAATCTGCAAGGCATGATCCCCCTCCCGGTTTATTTTCTGAATAGTTACCGTCATATATAAAAGCCTGTAAAACGCCTGTTCCGGACGCATGAAACAGGCGTGATCATTATTTGCGATTACCTCTATAGTGTAGCAAAGAAGGCAGGATGAGTCAACGAAACAGGGGGTGACCAAATCCGAACAAAAAGCTGCCAAATCCGCAATGATGACCATAACAAAAAGTAATTCCGATATACTTTAGCTGAAAAGACAGAAAAAGCTTTTAGAAGATAAAATGGGAAGGTGAGTATTATGAAGATACATAAGCTTAAGGCCGGAGAAAAAGCTGCGCGTATCACAGCACTGGTTCTGACAGCAGCACTGGTATTTACAAGCATTGATCTTGCCGTGTTTGCAACTTCCAATGAAGGAATAAAAACACAGGAAGTGATCACGGGCTTTGGAGCTCTGGATGAATCGGCCGCAGTGCAGCTTTTGCCGGTCGGTGCACAGGAAAGTGAAATCGTATTTCCTGATACCCTTACTGTAATGTTGGAAACAGACAGTGTGGAGGAGTCCACCGGGGATGTAACACAGGAGACAGAGGATTCTACGAAGGAGAACACAGAAGCTGAAGAAATCCAGACACCGGAGAAAGATACAGAACATGGAGAAAGCACAGCCTCAGGAGAAAGCACAGACACCGGGGAAGGTATGGACCACCGGGGAACATATGGACTCAGGAGAGAACACAGACACCGGGGAAAGTACAGCTTCGGGAGAAAGCACAGACACCGGGGAAAGCACAGCTTCAGGGGAAAGCGCAGCTTCAGGGGAAAGTGCAGCTTCAGGAGAAAGCACAGACACCGGGGAACATATGGACTCAGGAGAGAACACAGACACCGGGGAAAGTACAGCTTCGGGAGAAAGTACAGACACCGGGGAAAGCACAGCTTCAGGAGAAAGCACAGACACTGGGGAACGTACAGCTTCGGAAGAAAACGCAGGAACGGAAGACGATGCGGCAGAGGAAGAGCAACCGGCACCGGTAGAAACGATTCCCCCTGTAAAAAGCACGCGGGAGACTTCCATTCATGTGACATGGGAAAACAACACAGCGGACAGCTTTGACTCTTCCGCATTGGGAAATCATTATGTTTATATTCCGGTTATTCCGGAAGAATACAGGCTGGCGGATGGTGTCAGCCTTCCGCAGATCAGTGTGACAATTGCAGCTATAGGAGGACAGGGGCTTGCAGAACTGCTTGCATTGTTAGAGAAGCTGCCGGATCCCCTTACCTACCTCTCCTCAGGTGTAGAAAATAAGGAGATCATTGATCCGGAGCAGCTTACCGAAGCAAGGGAGAAGCTGGATGCATGGCTTGCAGAAAATAAAACAGAGGATACAGAGAATAAAGAAATACTTTCCGGGGAAGAGGAGGAGCGTCTGGCAGAGCTTATCCAACGTCTGGAGGGTCTGGAGCATATACGAGATACGGAGACGGACTGTATGGATCTCAAATGTCCGTATCACTATCCGGAGATGATACAGCAGCGGATGGAGGAGGATGAGCTGCCGGAGCTTCTGACCCTGGAGGATCTGGTGGAGGACTACGGCGTGGAGCCGCCGGAAGAGAATGCCATGCCTGCTGCTGCCTGGGGTACAGACCAGCCCCGGCGGGCACCTGCCAGGGCATCGGCTCTTACCCCACATCCACAGACACTGATGGTTACGG
>FR902959.1:595-25047 GCA_000438155.1 Firmicutes bacterium CAG:95 | reverse complement strand
ATATAAAGAATAAAGGGTATAAATACCGCCTGTACGTGAGGTGTATATACGCGTACGCGCGCGAGGGATTGTAGCCGGAACTATGGGAGAAGAGATATGAGCGAAAAAGAGTTAGAGAAAAAATTTGTGAAAGCCGTAAGAGAAGCAGGAGGCAGGGCGTACAAGTTTGTGTCTCCCGGAACTTCGGGTGTACCGGACAGGCTTGTGGTATTACCGGATAACAATATCGGGTTTGTTGAATTGAAAGCACCGGGGAAGAAGTCACGGCCGGAGCAGTGCTATCAGCAGCGAGTGCTTGAAGGACTTGGATGCTATGTGTGCGTACTGGATAATCCGGATCTGATTGAAACCGTCATTACGGAGATCCGGCATTATCAGGCAGACGGGAATCTGGCACTTGCCGAGATTCTGGAAGCAGGTGGGCTTATATGAAATTTGTTCCGCACGATTACCAGAGATACTGCATTACAAGAATCCTGCAGTCGGACAAGCTGGCATTATTCCTGGAACCTGGACTTGGAAAAACCATTATTACGATGACTGCGGTTAATGATCTTCGTTATAACCGGTTCCTGATCCGGAAGTGTCTTGTAATAGCGCCTAAGAAAGTGGCGGAAGACACATGGACCCGTGAGCAGGAAAAATGGGATCACCTGAGACTGCTTAAGGTGGTTCGTGTTCTGGGAAGCCAGACGAAGAGAATTAAAGCTTTAAACAGTCCCGGTGATATTTATGTGATTAATCGCGAAAATGTACAGTGGATCGTGGACTATTACCGGAACGACTGGCCGTTTGACATGGTGGTGATTGATGAGATGAGCAATTTTAAATCCCATCGGGCAAAACGGTTTAAGGCGTTAAAAAGTGTCAGGGATCACATCTCCCGGATTGTAGGGCTTACCGGGACACCGGCACCGAATGGACTTATGGATCTCTGGGCGCAGATTTATCTCCTGGATAAAGGAGAGCGTTTAGGAAAGACGATTACCGAATACCGGAATAATTATTTTGTTCCCGGATCCCGAAATGCAACTGTAATTTTTAGTTATGAGCCGATGCCGGGAGCAGATGAAGCGATCCAGGGGAAAATAAGAGATATTTGTGTGAGTCTTTCTGCAGCGGATTATTTAAAACTGCCACCATGTGTCACCAATACGCGCTATGTACATCTGGATCCAAAGGCACAAAAGGCGTATGAGACCATGGAGAGGGAACGTATTCTGGAAGTACCGGAAGGGGATCTTGATGCCGGAAGCGCAGCGGTTCTCGGCAATAAGCTTCTGCAGCTTGCAAACGGAGCGGTATATGTGAACGAAACGGAAGAAGTCAGAGCACGGAGAGAGAGGGTATATGCAGAAATCCATACGTGTAAGCTGGAAGCCTTTGGGGAACTGGTAGAAGCGCTACAAGGTCAGCATATGCTTGTGTTTTACAATTTCCAACACGATAAGCAGAGGATCCTGCAATACTTGTCCGGGTCCAATTTGCGGATTGGAGAGCTGAAGTCTTCGGACGATATTGCTTCCTGGAACAACGGGAATATTGATATGCTGCTTGCACATCCAGCCAGTGCGGCATACGGGCTTAATCTGCAGGACGGTGGAAACCACGTAATCTGGTTCGGGCTTAACTGGTCTTTAGAGCTTTACGATCAGGCGAACGCCAGACTGTACCGTCAGGGACAGGGAAAGACGGTTTTTATACATCATCTGGCTGTTGTCGGAAGTGTGGACGAAGATGTACTGGACAGTCTTACCGAAAAAGGAAATCACCAGAGGGCACTTATGACGGCATTGAAGACAAGGGTGGAAAAATACAAGGGAAAGGAGTAGAGAGATGGAATCTATCGATGTAACGATTACAAACTTTGATTTCGAAGCCCTGGACAGGGAAATTAAACGGACCATGAGAAGGTCAGCAAGGGATGCGATACAGATTGGCTATATGCTTAAGNNNTACAGATTGGCTATATGCTTAAGCAGATGAGGGATAAGAAACTATGGGAGATCCGGTACAGCTGTCTGGATGAATATCTCACACAGGAGCTAGGTATCGACTATACCATGGCCAGCAGATTTATAAACCTGAACAACAAATATAGCTGGAACGGAAACAGTATGGAAATCGCAGAAAGGTATAGAGATTACAGTCCGGGTTTATTGATCGAGATGCTGAGTATGCCGAAGGAGTTGGAAGAAAAAGTAACTCCGGACATGACAATCAGGCAGGTAAGGGGGATTAAGAAGCAGGATAAACAGAAAAAGGATCCCATACCCGAAGCAGCGGAAGTGATAATTGACGGCGAGTACCGGGAGGTCGAAGAAAAGAAAAAGGAAATGGTTGCGACGTCGCAATTTCTGGAAAAGGGCGATAGCAAACCGAGAAAATGTATTACCGGAATGTCAGAATCCGGATTCTGTGCCTGCTGCGGTGTCGATGGAATACAGTGCTGTGCACAGTGTGAGCGCAGCTGCAATGGCAGATGCGGCTGGATTCCGGAACGATCTGATAAACAGATTACGCCGGATGATGAGCTGACTAAGCTGCGGAGATTGTTGGAGAAGAAGAAAAACGAACTGCAGGAGTGTGTGGAGATTGATGCGGTAGATCCGCTTCCGGAGGGATACATATGGGAGCGTAAAGTTGTGGTCGGGGCGCTAGCAGGCATGTTGTGCGACCTGGAGGATGTGGAAGAACAATCGAAACAGGAACCGGAACAACTGGAAATTCCACTGTTGAAGAATAACGACCAACGTAAAGAGTGGCTTGCAAATTACAGGAATTGGGGACTGTGGTATCGGGATGAACATATTGACGTTAATTACTACAAGTTTGATTTTCGCGACGGCAGCCGATTGGTAGTGGCTGAATATCCACAACGGCATTGTTACTGGAAAAAGGACAAAGAGGATCAGCATTATTATCACCTGCTTGAAAAAGGGCGTAAGGGATATGGTGATGTCGTTTACGATAGTCAGTTTATCCATAGCGCTGATTCAGAAACATATCTGGTTGATTTTCTAAAGAACCTGCAGAGGGGAGATAAATAGTATGAGGGTGGATCAATGACAAAAGAAACAAAAACAGAGATCACGGCGGTGCTATCACTTTTGAAAAACACATTAGTAGAAAATAATGTGAGCATGGCTGTAACAACGGATGAGAACGGGAAACTCTTCTTCTTTGATACCAGAGAGTATGTCGAGACCGGAAAAGTGGAAGGAGTTTCGGTTTCTATAGAGGATCTTGTGAGGTAGAGAGCCAATTAAAATTAAAGTTTAATGAAAGAAGGTGTCGAATTGAAAAGTGTTTTAAAGTATCCAGGAGCAAAAAACCGTCTGGCAACATGGATATGCGGATATATACCAAAGCATGATGTCTACTTAGAACCATTTGCAGGTAGTTTGGCTGTTCTTTTTAACAAACAAAGAAGTCATATTGAGACAGTGAATGACATCGATGGAGAAATCGTAAATTTCTTTCGAATATTGCGAGACCGGAGTGGAGAACTAGAACGGGCGATAGAGTTTACGCCATTTTCCAGGTCAGAGTATAAAGCAGCCTACGAAAAATCAGAAGATGATTTGGAACGGGCAAGAATGTTTGCTGTTAAATGCTGGATGGGATTCGGATGTGGAAATTTGTATCAAAACGGGTTTAAATCCGGACAGCAGACTAATTCTCCAAATCCAGCTAGAGCGTGGAGTGAACTTCCTGAAACGTTGAAAATGGCAACGGAGAGATTAAAGGGTGTTCAGATTGAGAATTTGCCGGCCGTAGAATTGATAAAAAGATATGATACGGAAGATGTATTTATTTATGCAGATCCGCCGTATTTACACGGAACTCGGAAGAATTATCTTTATAAACATGAAATGAAGGATGCAGATCATGAAAAATTATTAAATTCTCTGGTTAAACATCCGGGGAAAATTCTTCTATCAGGATATGACAATGATATGTATAACGATATACTACATGGATGGAACAAGGTTCAGAAGCATACCAACGCAGAGGGAGGACGTGCAAGGACGGAAACACTGTGGATGAATTATGAAGTTGAAAATGGACAGATATCGTTAATCATGTAAACTGAAATTTGCATGGAAATTGGCAGGAATTAACCGGAGGTGAAAATTGATGCTAACACAAAAAGATATTCATAATTTACTGGTGGAAAATATGTCAGTGCAACAAAAAATTGATATTTCAATGAGATGTGACAATGATCCTACGAAGATAGAAAAGGCAGAAAAAACTGTGGCAGAAATGTGCAATCTGATCGGTGGTGCCGGTTTAGAGTATTTGAACAAAAGGATATAATAACAAAACGTCCTGCCGGGACGAATCCACAACAGAACGCTTGTTTGGGATAGATCAATAATATCATTGATGGGAAAATTTGTCAATGGTCTGTTACATAAAAACTGCGGTACACCCACCGACCAAAGTAGATTGTACCGCATCACGTCTAAGGATATTATAGCAGATGCGCTGTCCTTAGGCAAGAGAATGTGGAGGATGTCCTATGACAGCAAAAGAGAAGGTAAGAAATGACGTTTTGTTACAGATGAGGAACCATGTAGATACGATGACGCTGAATGTATTGGAGGATGTGATTACCAGAGTCCTTGCAGGGGTTGAGGTTGTGGAGATCGAGAGTCTTCCGGCAACGATAGACGATAGCAATGCTTATGTCTGGGAATTGTTTATGCTAAAGAAAGCACCGAAGCTGTCTGAAAAGACCGTGAAGCGATACCAGGATATTGTGATGCGCTTTATAGATCATTGTCATAAATCATTTCTGAAAGTGACTAGTATGGATGTAGAACTGTATCTGTCTAAGATCAGCAGAGACAATAATGAGACTTCACTGGATGGCCAGCGCCGATGCTTATCCGCTTTCTTTACCTGGATGCGTAAATCACACCTGATCGTGGAAAATCCCTGTGATGCAATTGAGCCGTATAAGACCATCGAGAAACCTATAGACCACATGGAGCCGGAAGAGGTAGAGCAGCTTAAGACCGGCTGCAAGAATAAGCGTGATCGGGCGCTGATCGAGTTTTTACGATCTACAGCGGTGAGAGTAGGAGAGGCAGAACAGGTTAAGGTATGTGATATTGACTGGCGTACCGGTGAAGTATCCGTATATGGAGAGAAGTCCAGACGATACAGGGCAGCGTTTTTGGATAGTGTAGCAATTAAGTATGTAACGGACTGGATCAATACCCGTGGGATCCAGTTTAACAGTAAAGAAGCACTGTTTACGGCTATTAGGGGTGATAAGCATAAGGGCATTAACCGGCAGAGCATCCGATCATCCGTTTACGCGATCAAAAAGCGGGCACAGATGGAGAGACGTGTGTATCCGCACCTGTTCCGTAAGACCACGGCCACAAATATAACTAAGAGAGGTGGATCTGTGCATGATGCCGGAGAGTATATCGGGCATAAGGATAACAGCACAGCTGCAAGGTTTTACACTTTTGTGGGGAAGGACCATACAGAGGAGATTTTTAAAAAGTACGTGGCTATTGTATAAGGGAAATATAATTCCAGTACATTGATAATTGAATGACCACAGTAGTAGTGATATAATTTTTGTTACAATGACATATTTAAGATTACCTAATGGTGGATAATAATGGAAGAAAAAAAAGTAATGTCAAATGCACAGAAAATTAAATTTCAGGCTGATATTTATTATATGTCTGCAAATCTCTTAATGAATGAACATGATGAAATTGTAACTAAGCAGACAGAATCGAAGTTTCGATACAAATTAACTGATGAAGAAAGAGAAAAGATATTTTTAGGTTTACCAGCACATTGTCTATATGCCTTTTGTGCGGAATTGTATATGAAGAGCCTGATTTTAGTAAGTGGAAACGATTATGATAAAATTCATCGTTTTGATCAGTTATTTGTGAAATTGGATTCGGATTTAAAAGATCAGGTGGAGCGGGAATATAATAGTAAAAACTATCACGGTACCGGTTTTGTAGATATGCTGAAAGAACATAGCGATGATTTTCAAAAAATAAGATACGCTTATGAACCTCAGGATAAACCGTATCTAATGAGTTTTGCAAAATGGTTTGCGGATATATTAAAACCTATTACAGATGCAAAAATAGAAAAGTTTGAAAGAAAATAGTGTATATTCAAAATATACTAGAAAAATGTTAGTTTTATGTTTGCTAATAAAATAAATAACAGGTATAATCTAAATATAACAAAGCGCCTAAGAGCCAATATGTGGAGAAATCCATGTAGTGGCTCTTTTTTATTTTGTCAGGAAGGAGGTAGACAGTGGCAGCAAAGAAGAATCCATTAAGCGATAAAGCATATGAGATGTATAAGCAGGGCATGAAGCTGGTAGACATTGCAGCCGAACTGGATGTACCTCCGGGAACGGTAAGACGATGGAAGAGTACGCACGGATGGGATAGCGAACGTTCGGGATCACGAAGCGAGCGTTCGGATAAGGAAAAAGCAGAAAAGAAACCGGTAGTTGATGACGGTACGAAAGAGACCTTGCAAAATAATGATCTTACACCAGAACAGCAGATGTTTTGTATATATTACAGCCGGACATTCAATGCAACTCAAAGTTATCTTAATGCCTTTCGCTGCAATTATGATACTGCTAATGCAGAAGGATACAAACTCCTTGTAAAACCTTGTGTGCGGGCAGAAATTGAACGTTTGAAAGAAATCAAGCGTCAGCAGATAGTAGCCGGTGCAGATGATATTGTGGAATTGCAGATGCGGATTGCCTTTGCTGATATGGGTAATTACCTATCGTTCGGGCAAAAAGAGATTACGGATCCTGATACAGGAGAGAACTTCATGGTAAGTACGGTTGATTTGAAAGAATCCGGGAATACAGATACACAGTTAATTCATGAGGTAAAGCGTGGTAAAGATGGCGTGTCTGTAAAATTGGCAGATAAGCAAAAAGCGATTGACTGGCTTACAAAATACTTCCTGATGCATCCGGAGAGTAAATATAAAGCAGAATATGAGCGCAAGCGTGCAGAGGTCAAGGATAATGCAGGAGAGGAGATCCTTAAGAATATGCAGACTATAGCAGACATATTAAAGAATCCGGCAGCCAATCGCAGGATAGAAGATTTTGAGGAGAAAGAAAATGAATAAACCGGCACCATTAAGCCAGAGGCAGTATGAGTATATGCAGAGATGCATGATTAGCTGGTTTAACGTGGCGGAAGGCGGCAAGCGAGGTGGAAAGAACGTGCTTGCAACGCTGATCTTCTGCTCACTGCTTGAAACGCACAAGAACAAGATCCATCTGGTAGGCGGTGTATCGAATGCGACCGCAAAGCTGAATATCTTGGATTGTGACGGATACGGACTGCTCAATTACTTTGAGGGCAGATGCCGCGAGGGTAAATATAAAGACCGAGATTGTGTTTATGTGCAGACCAAAACCGGTGAAAAGGTTGTTCTTGTGTCTGGCGGCGGTAAGGATGGAGATGAAAAGCTGATAAAGGGTAATACCTACGGCATGGCATACATCACCGAGGCGAATGAATGTCACCAGAAGTTTTTAAAAGAGGTGTTCGACCGTACGCTGTCAAGTTCCGACCGTAAGATATTTCATGATCTGAACCCGAAAGAGGAAGAGCATTGGTATTACACAGAGATACTTAAATTCCACGAGGAACAGCAGGAGAAAAATCCAGATTACGGATATAACTACGGACATTTTACTCTGGTGGACAATATGAGCATGACGGACGAACAGATCCGAAAGGTTCTTAACACCTATCAGAAAGGCACAGTATGGTACAGGCGAGACATTAAAGGTGAGCGTGCTGTTGCAGAAGGAATCATTTTTCGGAAGTTTGCAGAGAACAATGAACCATATCTGTATGATGAGGATACAGATCCACTGTTTGAACGTGATATAAAGGGCAAACTGTTACACCGCCCATCAAAAATTACGATGGGTATAGACTTCGGTGGAAACGGATCCATGACAACCTTTGTGCTGAAGCTTTACTTCCACGGATATCATGATCTGAGGACGGCAGAGGAAGCAAACTTGGAGCTGTCACCGGACATTGATGCGGAAGCGATATGCAGTAAGTTTATAGAGTTTTTCAAATACTGCCAGGAAAAGTACGGATTTATTGACTGGGTATTTCCAGACAGCGCAAGCACAACGATGATAAACAGCCTGCGGAGTGCTGCGAGAAAAGCAGGATTGCCATACCGGAATATTAAAGGTTGCCGTAAAAATGAAGTGTCGGACAGACCACGAACCTACGACATGCTGATGAATACCGGAAGGTGGAAGATAAACCGGAATTGCACAAAGCTACGAAGTGCGATTGGTAAGTTGAAATGGGATCCAGACCACCCGGACATACCAGAGGATAAGAATATTGGAAACTGCAATGACTGGTGGGATGCGGAGAACTATACAATTTTGGATTTTATTGAATATGTTGATCTTGACAGAAGATAGGAGGAAGAGATGGAGAAGTGTGTAAAAACATTTTTGAATAAAAAAGGATATGATGTCAATGATAATGCGTTAACGATTATTCATGCCTGTGATGACTGGTACAGCAACCGTGTGATTGAGGACTTTCATAAGCGTAAGACGATCAATGCGATTCCTTATGAGTTATCACGGCTTAATTTTGGTAAGCGGTGCTGCTCGGATGATGCGAACCTGTGTGAGGTGTTGGAGATCAATGCTGGTGATGGAGAACAGGGGAATTTTGTCAATGAGGTACTGAACAAGAGTGAGTTTAACACCCAGTATCGTAAGCAGTTGGAAAAGACCTCGGCAGATGGTACAACAGCCTGTTACATCCGGTTGGATAATGCAACCTTTATGGATAACAACTCTGTAAAGGGTGGAACCATTAAGCTTAATTATGTGGAAGCGGATGCGTTTATGCCGTTGACGGTGGAAAACGATATCGTAATAGAAGCAGCCTTTTCCGGATCCGGATTGAGCAAGGGAAAGAAGCAGACCACGCTTGTGCTGTTTACGTTGGGGGATAATGGATTATACACTGCCGAGACACACGTATTTGATGATAAGGGTAATGAGTTAACCGATCAGGAAACGATTGTGCAGCTCGGAGATGTGAAGCCATTCGCAGTAATGCGTAATGCAGAGGTAAATAACCTGGATGATATGACCGGGTATGGTCTGCCTAAGCTGTGGGATGCTATTCCGGCGCTTAAGGTTGTGGATCTGTGCTACAACGTTCTCTTTTCCGATCTGGATAAAGCAGAGAAGATTATTCTCATAAACGAATTGCTGTGCGAGTTTGATAGTGATGGAAAGCCGAAGCTGACCACGGAGCAGAAGAAGTTGTTCGTATTTACCGGCGAGAAACTGCCGGAAGAAAAGGGAATGATACAAGAATACAACCCGGAAATCCGAATTGAGCAGGTGACGAAATCCTTTGAACTGGCATTATCTCTCTTATCGATGTCCTTCGGCTATGGCACCAAGAAGTACAGCTTTGAGAACGGACAGATTACTACAGCAACCGAGTATGTTGGAGAACGTCAGGATCAGATGCAGGAGCTCAACCGTCAGAGACAGGAAGCAATCCGGTACATACAGGATATCTGCAGGGCAGTGATGTGGTTTGCCAATACCTTTCAGGGCAAGGCATTCAACCTGGATCAGGAGATCCTTGTAGATTTCGATGATAGCTATATCACAGATCGGGAAGCTGAATTGGAGAGAAAGAGAAACGATGCGCTTGCATTTGATATTCCGGATCTGACAGTTTGGTATCTCATGGATGCATATAGCCTGTCAGAAGAGGAAGCAAGAGAACTGGTAGAGGCTAAAGTGGAAAAGGAAGAGCAGGACACAGGCGGAGAGGATGAGGATTAATGCTGTCAGAAGAACAACTTGAGATCATATCCGAAACCATTGCGCCCCTGTTCCAGTATTTAGAGCATGAGGTTATTGTGGATATTGCCCGCAGGATTGCAAAGACGCTTACTTATAGCCGTACTGCAGAGCTGCAGGCAATGTCTATGGCAGATCTCGGCTATAGTCCGGCACGGATCCGGAAAGAAGCTATGAAGATTCTCAATGCGGATCCGGAGTATCGTAAGGCTGTAGCGAAGAATACGCTGGAATATAAGCGCGAGATCCGGAATACGATTAATGATATTACCAGGGAAGCATACAAAGCCAATGATGATATTGTGGCAGGTGCCGGTAATATGGCATGGATCAGTGACCTTGCCGTGTGGAAGAGTGTTGGTAAGGAGTTAAAGGATCATTCTTTTTTACAGCAGCTTGTGGATGCGTTTGCAGCACAGACCGCCGGAGAACTTAAGAACATGACACAGAGTACTGGCTTTAAGACCATGAGCGGGTATGAGGGCATAGAGAACGCATACCGCAGGGAATTGGATAAGGCTGTGATTAAGATCTGCTCCGGAACATTCTCCCAGGATAAAGTGATCCGTGATGTGGTGCATGATCTGGCACAGAGCGGGTTGCGGTCCATTGATTATGCATCTGGTTATAGTATGCAGCTTGATACGGCATCAAGGCTTGCGATCAGAACTGGATGCCATCAGCTGGCAGGAAAGATACAGGATAAAAACATCGAACAGACAGGAGAAAACCTTGTATATGTATCGAAGCACCGTGGCGCACGTAATAAGGGGATAGGCCATGCCAACCATGAGCAGTGGCAGGGCAGGGTTTATTACATCAAAGAGGGGCAGGATTACCGGGAAGAGGCGGACCGTATCGGACAGGATAGTATTACAG
The DNA here is from genome assembly GCA_000438155.1 of Firmicutes bacterium CAG:95. GTDB lineage: Bacteria > Bacillota > Clostridia > Lachnospirales > Lachnospiraceae > Suilimivivens. The sequence goes on along the minus strand of FR902959.1, from coordinate 14,249 downwards.
ACCTGTGGAGAGCAACCGGTTACAGTGCAGATGGTGCACATGAGGACGATCCGGAGGGACTTTATGGGTATAACTGCCGGCACAACCATTATGCATGGTTTGAAGGAGCTTCCAGTTTCCCAAAGAATCATGATGAAAAGGATCCGGCACCGGTAACCATCAATGGAAAAACCTATGATTATTATGCTATGACGCAGAAAATGAGGTCTATGGAGCGGAATATCCGGGCATTAAAAAGGGAAAAGGAAGCTCTTACTACACTGGGAGCGGACACAACAGAGATTAATGCCAGGATCAAAAGTAAGACAGCGGAGTATAAAGAGTTTTGTAAGGCTTGTGGTGTGCCGGTAGCTACAAGTAAGCTCCGATATGAATGCGGCACGTCTGACTTAAAGAATACCAAGGCGTGGAAAGGAATGCAGAACATAGAAGGGGAGAATGGCTATAAAGAGTATCGTGTTATCGGGGATAATGGTAAGGCGGTATCGCTTGGAGAAAAGGTGACCTTAAGTACAATGATCGCTAAAATGCCGTCAACAGTACGAAGTGCTTTATCAGATGTTACATTCCATCTTAATAGCAGTGTTGGAGGTGGATACTGGTACGGCCATAATGAGATTTATCTACCGAGTAACGTAACAGATCGGGAGTTTTACCATGAGGTAGGACATTGCCTGGAAGAAAAGCTGTTTAATAAAAAAGAAGTGGATGCTTTAAAAAAGAATTTGGTACAAGGTCTTACTAAAGATGATATAATAATAAAAACAGGTATGGATAGTACTGGAAATACCATGAAAATATTTGTATTAAACAGTCCGAGATTTATAAAGGAATACCAGGGAAGGTTATATGTGGAATCCGTAAAAGAAGCTCTGAATTCAGATGGCAGCATAAACACGGATGCACTCGGAGAGGTAGTATCTGTTGCTGTGGAGCATTATTTTATGACACCGAGAGCTACGAAGAAATATTTCCCGGATATGTATAGAATCGTGGAGGAAACCTTGCACGAGTGATAGCAGCTATTGGAATAAAAAAATTATTGATCTGCCGTGGACAGAAGAGAACCAGGAACTTTTTGCCGCTCATGTAGATATGGAAAAGGAAGAGGAGCGGTTAAAGCAGGAGGAAAATGTGGAAAATAATGGGACACGAAAAAAGGATAATAATTTATAGATATATCATTGAAACGAAACATTAATTCTGCTATAATATCCTCATGGAGGGTTACATATGTTGCCAAAAGGATATTATTGGTGCAGATGCCCTCGATGTGGAAATCCTAAGATGCAGGTATTACGGAATGATACCGCACTTGTCAATTTCCCGGGGTACTGCAAAAAGTGTAAAACAGAATCATTAATGACAATAGAGCCTAAGCGCCAAATAGTAAATTCGTAGATCGAATTGCTGTTTGGCGTTTTTTTTTATTGTCAATGCAGCAGAGTGGAGCAGTCTGGAAGCTCGTCTGGTTCGCTGCCAGAAGGTCACGGGTTCAAATCCCGTCCCTGCAACTTCCCATACCGGGGAAAGCCCGGTAAATAAATCATTTAAGGAGAACGATATGAAGAACATTTTAACTATCTTGAAAGAACTGGGCATTGAGGTGCCTAAGGACAAAGAAGACGGCCTTAATACTGCAGTAGTGGAAAACTATAAGACGGTAGCCGACTACGATAAGCAGAAAGAGAAGCTGGACATAGCCAACGAGACGATTAAGGCAAACGACACTGCCATGAAGGACCTGCAGACCAAACTTGATGAGTTCAAGGATGTAGATGTATCTGGTCTGAATCAGAGAATCAAGGATCTGGAAACAGAAAAGACGAATATCCAGAAGGATTATGATGCCAAGATTGCAGATCGTGATTTTAATGATCTTGTGAAAGAAAGCATTGCTGCTGTCAATGGTAAGAACCCTAAAGCAATCACTGCTTTACTGGACGTGGAAACCTTAAAGGCATCCAAGAACCAGAAAGAAGACATTGCGACAGCACTGAAAGCATTGACCGAGAAAGAGGATAGCAAGATGCTCTTCGGGGAGCCGGAACCTAATCCGGTAAGAACAGGTAATTTGATTGGACCGGTGCAGAAAACATCGGGACAGTCAACAGACACCCTTAAGGATGCGCTTAAGGAGAAATATAAATAAGAGGAGAATGAGAAATGGCTTTAACATTAGAAGAAGCAAAGGTCGGCATGGCTGACAAAGTAGACCAGAATGTCATTGATGAATTTAGAAGAGCTTCACTTTTATTGGATATGCTTATATTTGATGACACAGTATCCCCCGGAACCGGTGGTTCCACACTTACCTATGGCTACGTGAGGTTAAAAACTCCATCGACGGTAGCCGTGCGTTCTATCAATACGGAATATGCACCTAACGAAGCAAAAAGAGAGGAAGCAACTGCAAAGGTTATTATCCTTGGTGGTTCTTTTGAAGTAGACCGTGTTATTGCGGAGACCGGTGGTGCAATTGATGAGATCGACTTCCAGATTAAGGAAAAAACCAAGGCAGGAGCAAATTACTTCCACAATCTTGTAATCAACGGTTCTTCTGCTGCATCCGGTAGTGGGTATATTACCGGAACTTTTGACGGACTTAAAAAGTTGTTATCTGGTTCTGATACAGAATATACATCCGAGGCAGATATTTCGACCAGTGCATTGCTGGATAGTAACTACAATGCATATCTTGATGAATTGGACGGATTTATCAGCAAGCTAGCAGAAAAGCCAGATATCCTGTTGATGAACAATGAATTACTGACAAAGACAAGAGCAGCCGCAAGGCGTGCTGGCTTCTATGAAAGAAGCACAGACGGATTCGGTAGAACAGTCGAGAAGTACAACGGCATTCCTATGATGGATGTGGGACAGTATTATAACGGCACGAAGAGTGCTGATGTAATTGAAACAACTACTCCATCCACAACGGCTTATGGCACAACAGACTTGTATGCGGTGAAACTTGGTCTTAATGCATTTCACGGTATTTCTGTTGATGGTGGCAAGATGGTGCACACTTATCTTCCTGATTTGAATGCGCCTGGCGCAGTAAAGAAAGGTGAAGTTGAAATGCTTGCTGGGGCTGTTCTGAAAAATAGCAAAATGGCAGGTGTTCTTAAGGGTATTAAGGTTAAGCCTAAGGCAGCAGCCTAAGTAGGAACGGAGGGAGCAGTATGTCTTACATAGCGTGGGAGCAGTACCGCTCCCTTTGCAATAGCATTACAGATGAAACAGAATTTAATAGGTTGTCCAAGTTGGCAGAGATCAAATTGAACACCATTACCCACATGAGGGCGAAGCGGTTTGAGAATGAGTACAGTGAGGAAATAGCCACAGATTTCCAGAAGCAGGTCCATATGCAGATTCAGGACACTTTCTGTCAGCTGATCAGTCTTATGAGCGTACAGGAAAGCTCCGGCATGGGTACTGGGATTACTTCCGTCAGTAATGACGGATATTCCGAGTCTTACAAGGTTACCACAGCGCAGGAGAAGGAAGCACAGCTTACCTCTGTGATACGTTCCGGTCTGTCCGGTACGGGATTGGCAGGTGCATTATGATCTGTAATAAGAAATCGTATCCGGAGTTAAGCAAAGATTGTGAGAACTGCTCGGAAAGGGATGCCTGCTTTAGCGGGCACGCAGTCGGCGTTGCAACGTTACCCCTTCTTGAAAATTCAGCAGCTCCTCTTTTGAGAGAAACGATGCAAATTAATGTAGACAGTGTAATGACAACGGTTTACAAGGATGAAATAGAAAAAGAAATCTATAAGGCACTTCGTGAGCCGTTTATGCTGAATTATGGAGCGTGATGATATGAGTGTATTATTTACGGACACCATGACGGTCTATAACTACCATCGGGATCCGGATACCGAAAAGGAAATCTGGCTCCGGTCAGTAGTAAAAGGCGTACAGTGGAGCCATAACAAGACCGAAGTTACTACTTCCGGCAATGTGCAGACGGAAAGCAAGGTGGAGAGTATCACCATTGATTTCCAGCGCAGTCATGGAAATAAGCCGTACTTGCCGCCTACCGAATTTGCAAAGCTTCCGGAAGAGGAAGCAAAAGCCTACTGGACACTGAATGCAAAGGCCGGACAGGATGTAATGGTACTTGGGGAATCTGATAAAGAGATTAGCCGGTCTTACAAGTTGTCTGATCTGCAGGATGACTATCAATATGCTGTGACGGTTACGGCGGTGTCAGACAACCGCAACCGTCCACGGCTTAAGACAATTAAGGCGGTGGGAAAGTGAGTAAAGCAAATTACAATTGCACATTTAACCTGGATGATTGTATTAAGACGCTCGGCCTTGAAGAAAATGGAAGAGTGCAGCGCTTTGTCACATCGGAATTTCAGAAGAATGTAGAGCCGTATGTACCGATGGATGAAGCAGAAAAGTATGAGAACCCAGGAAGGTTGATTGACAGCTGCCATATAGAAAATGGCACAGATGTTGTATGGAACACTCCGTATGCCAGACGGCTTTATTATCATCCGGAATATAATTTCCAAGGTGCACCCACAAGAGGCGGTTACTGGGCGGATCGGTATATGCAAAATGGCGGCCAGCAAGAAATTGAAGATGGAGTTCGGAGGATGGTGAAGAAATGACCGTATCAGAAGCAGTAATTAAGTGGCTGAAATCATTTAATCCAGCGGAATACTGGAAGATGGGGAAGATAGACACGGATATCCAATCGGCGGAGGTAGAAACCTATTCGGTGGTGAAAGAGCCGGTCAGAAATGTAAAATCTTATATTTCCGGTCGGAAGATCATTACCGATCATTATATGATCCAGGCAAGACTTGCAAGCCAGACCAATACAGACCGTATTGATAATAATGGCTTCGGTGAAGCATTGGAAGACTGGGTATCACAGCAGAATAAAAATAAGAACTTTCCGGTCATAACGGATGCAGCGGTTACGCAGGTATCCGTAACGACTCCGTTTTGTATCGGATCAACGGCAAAAGGAAACAGCATCTATCAGATGACTGTATCCATCAAATATGAAAAGGAGAGATAATCATGTCTGAAATGAGAGATATGCTTCGGCACTATTTTAATATCGGAACACCGGAAGCACCTAAGTGGGTGTTACTTGGTGATGGTATTACATCGTTGACCGAAGAATTTAACCCGGAATCAGAAACAAAGCAGTATATCAATCAGAAGAATGGCACCACTAATTTGAAATCTTATACTCCGTCTATGAGTGTAGAAAGAGAGTACATCAGTGACGATCTGCAGAAGTGGATGGATGAAAAGATTAAGACGCTTCCAGTTGGATCCGCAGCAATCAGTGAGTATGTCCGCATTAATCTGATGGATACACCGACAGAAGCAGGAGCATATCCGGCAGTTAAGAGAAAATGTACCTACCAGTTTGATTCTGTTGGCGGTGATGCCGGATCTGAACTTGTAAGTGCTATGACACTTGGCGGTGTAGGTGACGGAGTTCAGGGGACCTTTGTGGTAACCGAAGGATCCGAGGCTTTTACAGCAGCGTAGAAATGGAATAAGAGGGGAATATCCATATTGGATGTTCCCTGTCATTCATAAGGGAGAATAACAATGGTAAGAGAGTTTAAGGCAGGACAGGTACAGGATGAGCATATTGTAAAAGTGTATCTGAATGACAGTGATGATTATATTTACATCGATGACCGGGACACTTCTGTGGTTGACCGGTTCGCAGAGTTTATTAAATGGCTCGAGGAAAAGGAGAAGGATATTTCTACCAGACAGGCAGAATTTGAAAAGCAGTACGGCAAGGATATCATTACTCATGACGAAGATGGTAAAGTTGATGATATCAATGTAGATGCACTGGTTGCTTTTTGCAAGGTTCGTAGGGAAATTTATCTGGAAGCAACGGATCAGATCGATAGGATTTTGGGGCAGGATGCAATTAAGAAATTTTTCCGCGTATCCTATGAGATTAATCCGGATTTTGTGCCGGATGATGAGTGCCTGTATGATTTTATTGAAGCCATTACGCCTGTTCTGAATCAGGTATTTGAAGGTCGTGCAAAGCGTATTTCCGAGAAGTATAACCGTGATCGAAAAGGCGGAAAGAGAAGCAAACACCGTAACAGACAGGAATTGATTCAATCCTATATGGGGAAATAATATATGTTCAATGTGATGCTTGATGAACTCCCAGATATGTGGGAAGGTTTTCCGATAGACACAGACTTCCGGATCGGGGTGCAGATCTCACAGATCATGGAAGATAAGGATCTGTCGGATAATGAAAAGTGGGATACTTCCGCAGAACTTTTGTTCCGCGGTATCCGGCCGGATCCACCGTATTATTATGACGCTATCATGTGGTTCCTGCAGGAATGGAATCATGATAATAATAAGAAGTCTAAGGACCGTACCAGAGTCCTTGATTATGATATTGATCAGTGGCGGTTATACAGTGCCTTTAAAGCTCAGTACGGGATAGATCTGAACACGGTTAATATGCATTACTGGCAGTTCATGGGTATGCTTACGACACTGAATGAGTGTGCATTTACCAGAGTGGTGGATGTTCGTCTTAAGAAGCTTAGGTCAAATATGACGAAAGAAGAAAAGCAGATCTTAAATGACCAAAAGACAATTTATGGTTTGGAACAGCCACAGGAGCAGATATCGGAAGATGAAAAAGTAAAGAAGAGGGAAGCATTAGAACTCTTTGAAAAAATGAGAAAAGCCCAATCGTAGCGCCTAAGAGCCAGTTACTTATTAAAGTGATTGGCTCTTTCTCGTTAAGTGAGGCTTAGTATGGCAAATTATGATGCAGAGGTAAGGGTATCAACCAAAGTAGATACCAGTCAGATGCAGCGATTACAGTTGCAGATTGACAAGGTAGTACAGAAAGTAGATGCCCTCACACAGAAATACGATGAACTGAAAAACAAAAGACTACCGACAGAAGCCTATACGGAGCTGGAGAGTAAATTGGCATCTGCAAAAGCAGAGCTTACTGCATTGATAGACCAAGAGGAAAAATTCAAGTCTATTGGAGCTACTACAGGTGTGGCATGGGACACGCTCATACAGAAGGAAGCCGATGCACAGTTAAAAATAGAGTCGTTGAATGCAGAAATGCAAAAACTTGTTGATACAGGAAAGGACTTCACGATCGGTGCAGATCCAAATGAGATCAACGATGCAGCTAATGATCTTTCAAGAGCAAGGTCAGAACTCCGGATGTTGGTAACAAAACGGGGAGAGCTACAGGCAAAAAGCTATAAAGTAAGTGACAGTTTAAAAAAAGTCGGCACGGCTGGGAAAAAAGCTTTTTCAAGTATAAATGGACATATCCGTAAGTCTTCTGGAATGCTCGGAGGTTTTGCTTCAAGACTTAAAAGCATAGCACTTAGTTTATTGGTATTTAACTGGATTACGAAAGGCTTTAATGCAATGGTGTCCGGTATGAAGGATGGTTTTAAGAACCTGGTACAGTATTCGGACGAATACAACCGATCTATATCGTCTTTGCAGTCTGCCAATCTTCAATTAAAAAACAGTTTTGCAGCGGCGTTTGCTCCTATTGTGCAGATGGTGATTCCATATCTTGTACAACTGATCGGATATGTAACTACTGCCATGAATACACTTGCACAGTTTATAGCAATTCTGTCCGGAGCTGCTACATGGACTAGGGCATCAAAAGTTCAACAGAATTATGCAGCATCTCTTAAAGGAACTGCTGCTGCAGCAAAGAAAGCCGCCGGAGCATTGGCATCTTTTGATGAAATTGAAGTGCTGAGTAAAAAAGATAGTTCCGGTGGAGGTTCTGGTGGAATAGATCCAGGGCAGATGTTTGAAGAGATTCCGGTTGATCCTAAATTGAAGGAGTGGCTGGATTCTATTCTTAATAAGCTAAAGCCTCTTCTTGAATATTTGAAACAGCTGGGCGGATTGTTCATGGACGGATTCCGGGATGGATTGGGAGATTATGAATACCGCCTGGATATTATCAAAGAAGGTTTACAAAAAATTAAAGATGCGTTGATTAATATATGGACGGATCCTGCAGTTTTGGAAGCTGCACAGGCTTATGTTGAATCCTTAGTTTATATGCTCGCGTCATTGTCTGGATCCATAGTAAGTATAGCTTTAACGCTGGCAGCGGCTTTTATAGGTGGACTTGGAGATTACATGGAAAAAAATGTAGATCGCATCAAAGATTACATTATTTCTATGTTTAACATCGGGACAGAAATTAATAATTTATTATCCAGTCTGTTTCAAAGCATTGCTTATATATTTGAAGCATTTGCAAGCGAAAGTGGAATTCGTTTTGTATCGGCTTTTATTGGTATTATTGCAGATACCTTTATGGGACAGACGGAGCTGCTGCTTAAATTAGGAAGAGACATATTAGAGATAATCATTACTCCGATTACTGAAAATGAAGAGGAGTTCAGAACAGCACTTGAAGGTTTGCTTTCTGCTGGTGCCGAGGCATTAGAAGGTTTTAAGCAAATGGTAGACAGCGTATTCGATAATCTGAATAAAGTCTATGATGAGCACTTTAAACCATTCTTTGATAGCATTGCACAAGGATTATCTACAATTGTAAACAGCTTTCTGAATGTGTGGAATGAACATGTATCGCCAATCTTACAGGAAATTGGAAGCCGCTTAAACGATTTGTTTTCGCAGTATTTAAGTCCATTCATCAATTCAGTTGTAGAACTTTTGGGTAACCTGGTGACTGTATTAAAAGGACTTTGGGAAGATATCGTTGTACCATTTATAGATTTACTGGTTACTTACGTCTTTCCCATAATAGCTGACTATTTTGATGTATTAATTACGGCCATTATAAGTGGTATAGAAATATTGCTTGAGGTATTCACAGGACTTATTGATTTTATTAATTTCCTGGTTGAGCAATGGAATTTAAATTGGGAAGCAGCTCAGGTTATATTTGATGGTTTCTGGAATTATATGAAGAAAGCATTTAATACGCTTAAAGATCTGGCAACAGGATTTTTGGAAACAATTAAGCTTCTTATTGATAAAGATTGGAAGGGAGCATGGGAAAACGCAAAAAAAATATTTACGACATTTAAGGAAAATGTAAAGGGCGTAATTAGTTCCATCAAAGATTTCCTGCAAACCTTTTTTGATTGGGTTGCTTCTATGGTAGAAATCTGTATCACCAAAATCAAGGCTATTGGAGAATCGATCGGTCAAGGGATCGGAGGATTCTTTGGAGGCGGAACATCAATAAGCAAACAAAGCATAGATGGTTCACAGGTAAGAGCAGTACAGGATATACCTCACCTTGCAACAGGATCTGTAATTCGTGGTGGTAATCCATTCATGGCGGTACTCGGAGATCAGAAGTTCGGGCAGACCAATATAGAGGCACCGTTATCAACGATAGAGGACGCAGTGAGAAATGTAATGGCAGATAATTCTTATTCCGGCGGGGATGCGACAATTAATCTCAACTATGACGGAGAAACATTTGCTAGGTTATTCTTACCGGATTTCTTTGCCGAGGCACACAGACAGGGATACGATTTTGATTTTCAGCCGGAATAGAAGGGGGATGTTGAAATGCTATATACACAAGGAATTTATATTGATGGCATGTATTTTGATGTCCCCCTTGTTTCGGTAAAGCGAGAAGCAAAGGTTTTGGATAAATATGCCGAGCGTGAGGAAGATACAGGAGATTTATTAAGAGAACTGATCGGAGTATATCTCAATTACACCATGAATTTCGGAACTATTGATGATGATGATCTATATGAGCGTCTTTTTGATAAACTGACGGAGCCGGTGGCTTTTCACGATGTGACATTACCATCGACCAAGAAATCATATTTATTCCGGTGTTATGTATCGTCCGTATCAGATGAAATGGAAAAAATCCTTGATGATACCGTGAAGTTTAAAGGGTTAACCTGTAAATACATTGCAAAGGCGCCGTGGAGGACACCATGAGAACGACAGGATTTTATGCAAAGTATGGGCTGTATGATACGACAGCCCGTGAAGACAGTACTTTGACAACGGCATATAACCAGTCTTTCGGGGATATATCAAAAGCGAAAGAGGATATTTCCGTACCGGACTACGGCACTTTGGAACAGGATTACTTCCTACTGGACGGGACCCATCCGGAGATGCCGGACAATCCGGATGATGTGGTTTTCTTCTCTTCGGAGATGTCCGGAGCAGACGGAACCTTTACCGATAATCCACTGCTTATCATCCTGTTTACAGAGAATCACACATCTGCCTGTCTGACTTTCCACTTTGTGGGAGATTATCCACTGGAAATGAAGATTCGGTGGGTGGATGGCAACGGCAATTACATTGAGTATGCAAGCTATGAGGTGGACAGCAATAAGTTTGTTGCCTGGAAGCAGGTGGAGAACTACCGCCGGTTGGAAATCGAATTTACCAGGGCAATGCCATACCGGTATGTGAAGTTCCGGTACATAGAATATGGTACCGACATCATCTGTGGTGTAGATGGTTACCCGGTGAAGGAAGCAAAGCTTGTAGAGGAATGTGATCCGATATCCAATAAAATCGCCATCAATAAGCTGACCTTTAAGCTGATTGATGAGAAGAATGATTTTGATATTGGAAACATGAGTGGTATCCACAAGGTATTTCAATCAGGACAAAAGGTGATGGCCTATGAAACAATAAATGGCGAAGCACAGCTGCTTGGGGCATTCTTTTTGGACAGTTATTCGACTACAAAGAATATATCAACGATTTCACTTGTGGATTATAAAGGTTTGTTGAGCAAGCATACCTTCCGGGGCGGAAAGGTTTATACCGGAGAGCCGGCGGGTGAGGTCATTGATCAGATCATGGCAGCAGCCGGGATTACGGCTTATACCGTGGATGAAGCAACCAGAGCCGCACCGCTTTATGGATGGCTGAAAATACAGGATTGCAGAAAGGCACTCAGGGAAGTCTTGTTTGCCTGTGGATCTGTGATCGACAGCAGCAGGAGTGAAACGGTGAATATTTATAAGCCGTCCAGGGTGATCCATACAACGATTCAGAGGTCGCGGAAGTTTTCCACCACACCGAAGAATCAGAGTTACATATCCGATGTGGCGGTAAAGTTCCCGGTGTATTCACTGGATGAGGAAAGCAAGGCGATCTTTAAAAGCACGTATGTTCCCGGGATTTACACGGTGGATTTATCCTCACCGTCAGCAGAAATGACAATTACAGGTGGCACAATCACGGAGCAGACCAATAATTATGTGACATTTACCGTGGCAGAAGAGGGAGAGGTTGTTATATCCGGACGGAAGTACAGTAAGGAGGATTTAACGGTAACGGCATCGGTTGAAAAGGTGGATGCCGGAGAAAGCCGGGAAACCAAGAGCTTTACCTGTACGGTACTCAATGCTTCACAGGCTGCAGAGCGGGCACAGGCAATTCTCGATTATTACGATCTACGACTCAATCTGAAAATCAAGTTCCTGAATGAAGGGGATAAGGTTGTGGACTGGGCGGAAGTATTTAATGCAAACCGGCAGTTTGGAAGCTACGTGGCAGGCATTGAAAAAATGACTACGGACCTTACCGGTGGTTATATCTCAACTGCGGAGCTCCGGGGATATTACAAGCTGGTGGAAGATTTTTATTATACAGGCGAAATTATAGCCGGAGAGGAGTTTGGTGAGATGTGAAGAAGATAGAGATTGAGCATATCCAGAAATCCGCCTCCACGGTGAAAACAAAACAGGTTTTTACGATCAGCCTGGATGTAGAGGATAAGGAAATTACTTATACAAAAGAAATCAATTATGCTGGGGAATTATACGGCAATGAAAAGATAGGGGTGATCTGATGGCGATTACAAAGGTACGAGTAAAAATTAATGGAACATGGACAAATCTGACAAAGAATGCAACTACAGGAAAGTGGACTGGAAATGTAACGGCTCCGTCTATTACATCCTATAACCAGACAGGAAGATATTATCCAATCACGATCGAAGCAACCAATGATGCCGGAACAGTTAAGACGGTAGATGCTACCGATGCGACACTTGGAGTTACACTGCGTCTGGTTGTAAAAGAAACGACCAAGCCGGTCATTAAACTGGTGCAGCCATCTAATGGGGCATATATCAGCAATAACAAGCTGCCAATCATTTTTGATGTGATGGATGAAACGAATGGCAGTGGTGTAAATCTGTCAACGATTGCACTGAAACTTGCTGGCACCACCTATAAAGATGGATCTACCGGAATGACGAAAACAGCCATTACCAATGGATATCGGTTTACGTACACCCCACAGGCAGCACTTGCAGACGGTGTTAAGGCAATTGAGATTACTGCATCTGATTATGATGGCAATGCTGCCGCAAAGGTCAGCGCATCTTATACCGTGGATACGGTACCGCCTACGCTGACACTTTCGTCTCCGCAGACGGGATTAATCACCAACCAGAAGAGTTGTGTGGTGAATGGTGTGACGAATGATGCATTATCCAGTCCGGTAACTGTAACCATTACACACGGATCCAATTCTTACAAGCCGTCCATTGGCAGTAACGGAGCCTTTTCACAGGCACTCACCCTAACAGAGGGAACCAATACGATTACGGTTGTGGCGAAGGATGCAGCCGGAAAGACCACTACGATCACATTGACTGTCAAGCTGGATACTTCGGTGCCTACCATTAAATCCGCAGTATTTGCACCCAATCCGGTCAATGCATCTGCATCGGTTCAGATCACGTTGGAGGTAGAGTAAATGGTACTTACACTGGCATTGGCAAGTAATATCGAATATGTCAGAGGACGGATCAACGGCGAGGCTGTTGCTTTTGAACAGGACCTTGCCGGATCCTGGGTTACTAATGTGGATCAGAGCAGTGATAACCGTTATGAGCTGGATCTTGAGATGGAGGATGCAGCAGGAAACATCGGTACTTACCATGAAACCATTGTGTATGTGCTGCCGCGGTTTATCACAGACCGGACGCAGCTCGATATTGACGAACAGACGGTGAAAGGATATCTCAATGCTTCTGATATGGAGCGTGTAGAATCCCACACGGAGCTGATTGCCGGATATCTGGCCGTCCCGGTTACTGTAAAAAAGAATTGGAAGACCGGAGATCTTCCGAGGGTATCAGATTTCAAGCGCATTCGTGACAATGTGGAGAAAATCCGGAGCGGATACGTGATCCGGGCAGATACTCCGGAGACACCGGCACAGCCACTGAACACATGGCAGAAGTGGAATGACCTGGAGCAGATCCTGTATGACGTATTCTGGATTTATTTTAATAACCTGAACAACAAAGATTACTGCGGTGAAATCTCCGCAGGAGAAGAGATAGGAGTGATTTAGAATGGCATTTGTAACAAAGACATGGAAGGACAGACTGGTTGAGTATGCCGGCAGAAGAAAATTGAAAAATGTAGCCACTGGGGAAGAGGTACTGATGGACGTGAGCCGATCAGAGGGCACGGTAAGCCAGGCGGGGGATGCATTCAGTGCAGCCAACATGAACAATCTGGAACAGCGGATTAAAAACGAGTTTGATACGGTAAACAGTAGTTTGAAAGCTAACAATAACCAAATATATATGGATTATCACGATGGAAAGTATGGGATTAATACTA
>FR902959.1:0-580 GCA_000438155.1 Firmicutes bacterium CAG:95 | reverse complement strand
TGGGATTAATACTAGCTCTAGTCGAGGTGCCGATACATTCATCCCTTTTAAGAGTGATTTAAAGAGATTTTATACCACAATTACAGGAACAAGTGCCTTAACTCAATACACGGTTGGATTTAAGCCTAAAATAATATTGTTTTGTGTAGCAGCAGGAAATAGAAATAGTGTTGCTATTTATGACGGAATTACAAACAAATGTTACTACAACGGATATTTTGATACGCCATATGAAATTGGGTCTTGGGTACAAGGAGCATATCGTATTGCCGAAATTAATGATACTGGTTTCAAAGCAGAATTTCTTGGATCGTGGAGTGGATATCCAGTGGTTATTCTAGCATTTGGGTAAACTTAGGCAATTCTCCTTAAATAACCCTGAGCAAATTGTCCAGCGTTATTTGAAATTATATAACCAGTATCTCCCTTTTTGAGCTCTATTGTGTTATATATGGTTGCCTGTCCATTGTGTGTCGCATATTCTATTAATTTATCATTGATATATAAACTCGTATAACTTGATGTAGTTGATAACATATAAGAATATGTTCCATCATATAACACAGTGAATTTTTTAGCG
>FR902958.1:78242-79007 GCA_000438155.1 Firmicutes bacterium CAG:95 | reverse complement strand
TGGACAATACCGGAAAAATGCATCAGCGGAAAGCAACAAAAGACTTCTCACCCACAATACCCTGGGAGGAAGGGAGTTTGAGAAGATTAATCGAAATATCCGGAAATAGTGTTTCGGCAGCTGCTTTATTCAGCGTTTCCTTAAGCGTTCGCTTCTACCTGTAAATAAATTTCAGCTTTCCGATACCGATTTCATCTCCGGGTTCGATGATTTCCGACGCATTTGGTTCTAACCGCATCCCGTTCCGGAAAGTTCCGTTCGTCGAGTTGAGATCCGTGATAAAGAACCGGTTTCCATCCCTTGATATTCTTGCATGAAGGCGGCTTACACTCTGATCATTTAACACAAGATCCACTGCTCCTGCCATTTTTCCAACTGTGATTGGCAGTTTTTGCAACGGGATATGATATTTGTTGCTCTTCCCAATTCCGTATAATTTATTATCACTGTTCTCTATCCACGGAATAAATACGGTGTGCCCGGAATCATCCGGCTGCGGAGTCTTTTCCGGTTCTGTGACGTCCTGATACCGGACATAGTGGGATGAATCAACAGTATATTCTTTCTTATTACTTTTAGAGTTCGGGAAGGCCCATTCCACAAGCCTTCTCCAAAGTGACTTTTTCTCCTCCGGTTCCGGAAATCGGACATCCTGCATCGCTGTCTCCCGGATCCGGAAATTCCGGTTGTCCTTCTGTTCCTGTCCTTTCTCCTGCATCATCCGGGGTTCTGCCATATGTTGCTCCTGTATCCCTTCATTCCTGC
>FR902958.1:61758-78223 GCA_000438155.1 Firmicutes bacterium CAG:95 | reverse complement strand
ATTCCTGCTTCTGCTATTTACATTTCCCCTCCACTGCGTCCCTCTGTTCTTCTCCCTTTCATCCCAGGGCATCTCCTGTGCTGTTCCCTGTGTGCCCCGATTCCAGCCTGCATTTTGTACCGGAGCTTCCCGACTCTGACTTCCCTGATTCCGGTATAAATTCTGTGTCTGCATATTGGGGGTCCAGTTGCTTTGCGTCATTGCTTCATTCTTTTCATGGATCCTCTCTTCCATCTGTTCTTCATCATAGTTTTCCTGAAACCAGGTAATCAGCTCATCCAGCACAAACTGCTGCCGGTTCAGCAGATCCGTCATCTGGTATACAGCCTCGACAAGCAGTATATTTTCGGAGTCCATATGCTGCATAAAAAACTCATTAAGATCACGCAAAGACGTGTTCTCCTCCCCCATCCTCTCCGGATAATAAATAAAGCTGTATTCCCCGGTTGCCATATCCATATATACAAACTCCGGCAGCAGCAAAAGATCCTCAGGACTGAGCAAATACTTCTCCATTACTTCGCTGATCGTACGAAGCCCCGAAAACAGCTTCTGTAAATGACGCATCTGCAAGGGCTGTGCCTCCAGGATGCTCTGAATGCTCTGGCGCGAGGTAATATCATAATATAGAAGTGATTCCCCGTTTATCATCCGTTCCTGACAGGGGATCAGCCCGTCAATCGTATTCTCTGTAATCATTTTTATCAAATATCCATTCTGTCCCGGATCTTCTTTTTCAATTACAAGATAATTGTGCCGAAAATCCCGGATATATTTTGTTTTCATTTCACTTTCACCCTTTCTTAATTTGATTATAGCCATACAGCCTCTTCCTGGTTACCTTTCATTACCTTTCATTACCTTTCATCTATCCTTTATTTATCATTCATCAATATTTTCTTTATGTATCTATCTTCCTGTCATTATTTTGTCATTACAATGTCGTTATTTTATCATTACTGTCTGCTGCATACTGTCATGACGATTCCCTATCCGCATAAATCACTTCCAAGGTATCAGGATTTGTATACCGCTCTGTCTGCCAGGCTTGCAGAAAACGGTTCTGAGAAGACAGGCAGCGTACCAGTAACGCCGCTGCAATCAAAATTATGATTCCGTACAAAACAAGAGTAAACGGCAGCAGATAAGAAGCCTCCACCACTATAGAACCCTTCCATTTTCTACGATTTCTGTAATCTCTATGATTTCTATATTCCTTTTGGCATTGCTCTCCGCTATCTATTTGAGCTTTCATATTATAAAACACCCAGCACCACCACCATTCCTGTAAGCAAAAAGGGGAGAAACGGAACTGCCCCACTCTTCGGTATCTGTCCATTCTCCTGTTTCTGTTTATGTATTTGCTCCTGTTCATACTTCTGCTCTTGCTTATACCTATGTTTCTGCAATAATTTCTGTCCCAAAACATAAACTGTCACTAAGGTCAGACTGATTCCCACAGCCTTCCATAACGCATAGGCTTCCATATAAAATCCCATTGCCAGTATCGAAAGTCCATCCCCATAGCCAACCGCCTCCTGGGTCAATGCTCCTATAACCAGAAATAAGAATCCCGGAAGAAGGGACAGGAACAGAATGGACATGGTTATGGTCATACTTCTATTCCCTTTTGCCTTATTTAAGAAAGGTTCTAAAATAAAGCATATGATTCCTGCTGCAAGAAAACCATAAACCAGTCCTGCATCCATTTTCTTCCATCTGCAATCCTGCCTTGCCAGTTGATAGAGATAGCCAAGGCACAAACATTGTTTTATCATCTGCAGATTCACATTGTCCTCCCATATCCTAATTCAGTCTCTCCACGACACAACTGCTATAACTGCCCAATATCTTCACAGTTACGATACAAAATTCATTTATTAATCTTTTATATCTACAATCTTTATCATTATTTCTTTCTTACTTTCAAACTCTCAACTACATTTACTGCAGGCACTTCGCCCCATCCGGATGGCTTCTTCCAGAGTCACTGCACGTACCGTTCGTTTGAGCGAAGAACAGTCTGCCCCACGATGATACCGGTCACCATCCCCGGTAATAAAAAATACACCGCTTTTTGATGGGCGGCACCGTTCACAGGGGTAATACCTGCCACCGCTTTGATTTCTCATTGCAGATAAACGGCTGCTATGCACTGTCTGAACAGATATCCTGAGGGATACGCAGCCGGTATCGGTGTGATAGCGGGTACCGTTTTCTGTGATATAAACAATTTCTTCTTCCTCTCTTCGATCCCCTTCGACCGGTCCACGATATCCATTAAAATCATGTGCGAAAAGTTCATCCTCAAAGCATAGTCCTCCTCCATTACTGTTTCCAATCGGAAGCCAGTAAATGAAGGGCTTGATCTGATACTGCACTTCAACCTCTATCCTTCCGTTTTCCTGTACATCCGACTGATTCCTGACTGAAATATTCCCTAAAAGGCATAGCCTGCCGTTCTCCTGCCCATTCAGATATTCCTCTGCCGCGTCCACATTGAAATGCCCAAGAAGCGGTTGATCCTGCAGGGCTCTTTGAATCTGTTTTTCCATGTGGATTGCTTCACTGCTGCCTAATCCTGCAAACAGATTGCTCTGTAAACGAACCATTTCGATTCCCATAAGCAAAGTCATCATAAAAAACAGGAAAACAGGGAGAACCATTGATGCCTCCACCGTCATGCTTCCTCTGTTTTTCCGGGAAGAAAAGAGGAACGCTCTCCTTTTCTGAACGATGTTCATTTTTCTGTCCGCTTTGAGAGAAGGAATTAACAGATTTTTATTTTTGTTTTTGGTTTGCTCATCCAAAGAGAACGTTCCTCCTTTCTTCCCTGTGTCAACTAATAATATCCATATATTCGCTCTGTCTCATAATGCTTATCAAGTCCTCCCTGTGCAGACACATGGATTTCCATCCGTTCCACACACTGATCCATACAGAACTGTCCATTGCCGGTCATCTGCCGGATGTCCATTTCCAGGACATCCATAGCTCTTGCCAGCATGGTTCTTTCTTCTTTTGAAGACAGCATTCCGATAAGAAACTGCGAATATGAAAGCCCCTCCTGCGATCCGTTAAAATAAATACTTCCATCAGTCACATAAGAAACACTCATGGAATGAGAGGCTTTGCGTAGGGGAACGCGTCCTCCGTGCAACAGGTTATTCACATCACTCACGCTCTCCAGGAAAGCACAGGCGTATAAAATGCTTTGAATGACCGGCTCCCGGAAAGCCCCGCATAGCTGCACTGCCAATAATGCATCCGCCACACCCGCTGCCGCCTCATATAATCCACCATCTCCCATAACAAGCCGCACGTTATCCCCCATTCGTATGGTAAAGATCTCTGCAACAGCCGCCCGGACATTCTCGAAATCACTGCTTTCTCCGGCAAGCAGATATTCCAACTGTGCACTAAGCGCACTTCCCTCTCTGCTTCTTCCGTAATTCCCCATCTGTGTAAGAAGATAAGCATAAAATAAGTCAGTATCTCCGGAAAATGTCCGGTTACTGCTCTGCGTATTCTGCATTCCCCGATGGGAAACAAGCCCATTCGTATCCATCTGCATGGTTGTCATCCCGGACAAATCCACATCACACAGAAAGATAACATCACTTCCAATGAGTCCATACACCCAGTCCGCCGGATTTCCAAGTGCAACCTCTTCTTCGGTTCCGTCTTCCTTTTCCAGTACAGGAAGCTCCATACCGGCAATCTGTTCCATGACTGCACAGAATGCTTCCAGGGCATTGGATGACTCCTGCATGGAAAAAGCAGAAACCGCTTCTTTCGCCGCAACGATTTCAGTGCCATTTTCCGGATGCCGTTCCATATAGCGGATCATCTGGCTCTGCATGGATTTTCCTCCCTGTGCTGCTGCCGTCTCAAAGGAAGAAAGCACTGCCTCCTGCAGCAAAAGTCTCCCCCACGGTGCATGCTTCTTCTCAGAAACCTTCGTGGTATTGGCATCAAAATACACCCTGAAACGATCTGTAACACGTACCGCCTCCGCCGCTCCCTCCAGATACGACGTATCTACATAAAGCAGCCCATAGCGTTCCTTCAATGCCACACTGTATTCTCCCATAACCGAATCCATGGCCATATCTGTAACTATTTCAAACCGGATCCGCTGGCTGTTCCCGATTGCAATTTCTGTGACAAACAGACTAAAGCTAATCAGAATCGTCAGGGAAAGAGAGAGGAATACCGTTAATGATCCTTTTTTCATGAAAGGATCGCCGAGCTGTCTACGGCAATTTTGTCAAAGACATTTCCAACCAGATCCATAATCTGCGTCTTAAAGATCAGTACAAGCCCGATCAATACCACGATAATGAGAATCATTTCGACCGTTCCCATTCCACGGTTATTCAGTTTTCTCCTGTTTTTCAAATGACTTACTCCTGTATTCAGTTTCATGTGCATGTTCCATTCTCTGCTTAATTCCTTGCTCAGTCCTTTTCTTGTATCCATATAAAATTCCTTTCCTATTGCTTTATTTTTCGTAGCTGTTCAGTACCTTCACAGTTACGATGCAAAATCCATTCCAAATCGGCTTCGCCGATGGGATTTTGCATTACTGAATCATTTTCTTACGGTCTTAGCAGTAAATGCTTCGACCTGTACCGAATAGTTACTATTTTTCATAAATATGCCCTCTAAATGCCGCCTAACTTCTGATAGGCCGGATAAATTACCAGTATCATGACAATAATCAGATACAAAATCATCGGGAACAAAAGCTTTGTCGATGCTTCTTCTCCCTTTTTACGAATCTTCTTCTGCAGCTCCTGCCGGGTATCCCGGATCTCCTCCTCCAGACAGGATAAAAGCTGCCGGTTTCCTTTCCGCAGGTTCACTGAAAGCAGAAATCCCAACCTGCGGCAGCTCCTCTCTTCACAGTTCATTCCCCATTGTGTATAGACCTCATCCTCCGGGATACCATTGGCAAGCTGATTCCCTGCACTCCGCAGTTCTTTCAGCAGATAGCTGTGTGCACGATCCTTCTCCCGAATTCCTGCATACAAAGACGTAATTGTCAGAAAGGCATTGCGCACATTCAGTCCTGCTACCAGATACAGGCGGAGCTTTTCGACAAACTCCGGATAAATTTCCTTTAAGCACTCTTCCTTCTTCCTGGCGGAGCTTAACTCCATCCGGGTGATTTTCCACGCCCAGACATATCCTGTCAGATAGAGAAAAAGAATCCCCGTCATCAGCATCCTTCCCGGCGTATTGTGATACAACTCATCGAAAAATCCCGGCGAAGTCCATTGAATATATGCCATGATGGCAAAAGGCATTGCGGTCATAATCCGAAGCTCCATGCGCCGGGATGCCATCAATAAAAACAGCTCCCTTTGCAGCTCCGTCTTCTCCATGATAATCTGCGAAGTCTGTTCCATCACCGACGACAGATTCCCGCTATGGTGATAAGCGGTTTCATAAATTTCCGAAAACTCCCGGATCTCTGTCACCCGGAGCTCCTCACCTACCATCCGCCAGGTTTCTGCAAAGGGGCGATGATTCTGCCGGGCGATTGCAAACCGCCTTAAGATCTTACAGATCACGCTGCGCTCTCCATACAGCTTTTCCAAATCAGCATAGCTATCCAGAAATGCATTCTCTACCGAATATCCGGCGCGCAGGGATGTGACCGTAAACCGTAAAAGCTCCGTAAACTGTTCCCGTACCTGGTCTTGCTTTTTCCGGATCAGATTCCCACATTCCAACCGGAAATAGAGAACACCAACAGGAATAAGCAGCACATAAGCCCACCATTCCCGATAGAAAAAATAATTCAGAACTCCAAGAACAGCTCCTGTTTTTACAACCAGTAACAAAATTTCCCTGCCCTGTATAGAGATTAAGGAGTCCCTGTTAAATACGGACCAGCTTGCTTTTTGTTTTCTCAGTAAATTCCCCAACCTTCACTAATTCCCCCTGTTGATTTCTCTTAAAGACAGTGTTCATACAAACCTCTCCATCTGCAATGTGCATAGGCTCTGCAACCTCCATGACAGCACGTCTCCCGTTCTTACACCGACCCAGATGAACCATCACATCAAACCCCTCTACAATCTGTCTGCGGATCGCCGAGATTGGAATTTCCATTCCCATGAGCACCATCGTTTCCAGACGGCTTACCACATTCCGGACACTGTTGGCATGCACCGTTGTCATGGCACTGTGACCGACATTGACGCTTTGAAGCATATCAATCGCCTCCTGTCCACGCACCTCCCCGACGACAATGCGGTCAGGACGCATACGTAAGGACGTCCGGATCAAATCACGGATCGTAATTTCCTTACAGCCTTCCACATTGGCATTCCTTGTTTCCAGACGGATCAGATTGGGGATTCCAAGAAGCTGCAGCTCCGCACTATCCTCAATGGTGATGACTCTTTCCTCTGAGGGAATGTACTGGGATAACACATTTAAAAATGTCGTTTTCCCGGATCCGGTTCCTCCGCACACCAGAATATTGGCTCCGTCCTGTACCGCCTGCTTTAACCAGTCACGGCACTCACAGGTAATGCTTTGAAGCTCAATGAGCTGATCCATTGTAATCGGTGTTTTCGGAAAACGCCGCACGGTCAGAATCGGACCGTTAATCGCCACCGGATCAAGCACAACATTCACTCTTGCGCCATCCTTTAATCTGGCATCCACAATCGGACTGGCATCGTTGATGGCACGGTTGCAATCCGCCGTAATCTGCCAGATGACCTGGGTCAGCTTTTCCCTGGATTCAAAGCAGATATCCAGCTTCTTAAGCTTTCCCTTCGTCTCAATGAAGATACCGCTTGTCCCATTCACCATAATTTCTGTAATCTCCGGATTCTCGATGAGGCTCTGCAAAATTCCAAGCTGGCGGATTTCATAAAAAATATTGCGGTGCAGCTTCTCTCTGGACAATAGATCCAGTGGCGTTTTCCTGATCTCTTCCTTCATCCGCAAATCAATTGCTTCATGGATTTCCTCCTCACTCAGTTGTCTTGTCAGATCCATGCTCTTTAAGATTCTTTCCTGAAGTTCATTCATTGCCTTCCTCCTTTTCTCCCACAAAATCAGGGATAATGTACTGCTTGACATAACGTGCCAGATCCCCATAGGTCAATTCATCAAAACGAATGGGAATTTCCTTAAATACCGGAAACTCTATCTTCCTCGTTTTTGCCAGAACATCCTCATATTCCATTGTCCGTAAGCCCCTCTCGTACTGATCCATCTTGGCAAGCGATACTCCATCTCCACGAGTAATGGTATACACATGCGTGCAGCTCCTGAGGATATCCCACAGATCTGCCACCCCATCCGTCAGGTCAAGAATCAGGTACTCATAATCGCTGCATTTCTCAATCTCCGCAAACAGTTCAATCCACTGCTGTCCATGGACTCCTAAAATACTCTGGTAAAGCTGTACCGGCGGAACAAAATCCAGTCCATGTATATTTTCCACAATGCTCGAAAGCCGCAGGGACAGCTTTTCTTTTGCACACTGGAAATAGTAAACAAGGTCGGAAATATCATACTGGAAGCTTCGTTTCAGCAATGCTTCCAGACCGGAATACCGTTCAAAATTCATGTATAATACTTTTGCTTTTTTTGAAAGAATCTGTCCCAGTGCAAAGGAAAAGGTCGTCTGCAGACATCTCCCGACCGGTGTATAGATTCCGATAATTTTCATTTTTTCTGTATTCGTCCTGACACAGGACATTACATGGCCGGCCTCCTTCATGTAATACGCCATCACCTCCCGGAAAATGGCTTCACAGGATTGATATTTATGAATATGTAACAGGGATTTGTTAAGACAGTCACTGCTTTCGCTTAAAATGATGATGTGTGGAATGTTGAGGGCCTCCACCTCCCGCTGATATACATTTTCCGATATGAGAAGACATTCGATTTCTTCCTGCTTAGAATAGGCAAAGAACCGCTCCGGCTCTGTAAAAACGTGAACCTGAAAGGGCAGATTTGACTTATTGCTGATAAACTCCATGAAACCATACGCATATCTTTCCTCGCTATCGAAAATTGCAAGGATTGGCTTGTCCAAATAATACCTCCTTATGCTGTTGTAATGTACCGTGTTGCTTTCTTTACGCGTAAAATCTGAAAAACGGAAGGATTTCTTCCAAAAGAGTCTGATTACGAACGTAATCTTATGACCACTTTGTTTTTGTAATATGAATTATATACGAAAATTATATTGTTGTAAATAGTTTTTTTGTGGAAAATCACAAATTTGTACAAGGGTTATAAAAGAACATAGAAATTAATGGCATACAGAGCACAAACCCCGGGGATCCCAAGCAGTCCGGAGGTCAGAAAGGTAAAGAGATTCATTCCCACATCGCACAGTGGAAAATCGGTAATGACAAAATGATTGACCACAAAGATCGTACAAAGTCCCATCAGTCCCCGTAAAATGAAGTTTAAGAATTTCTCCAGCATATCCTGTCCTCCCTTTCTCTTCCATCGTATGTATAAGATTCCGGTTTTATGCTTATACTCCTAAAACAACAGGTAATTTTTTCCTGACTGGCTACATAGGATGTAAAAATATCAAAAGGGGAATAAAGCTATGAAAATGTATTTTGGCAGAACGAATGCTGCAAACCGTACGATCAGCGAGCGTGAAATGAAAAGAAATGCACTTTTATCCGATCTTGAAAAAACAAAACGGGCTCTGGAAATTGCCTACTCCGGTTTCGACAATGTCACAGAACCCGATTTAATTGATTGTTATATTTATGAAGTAAATGCCATTATGAAACGCTACCAGTTCCTTATGGCGCAGGCTGATTTACTATCCTCAAACCCTCAGACCACGGAGACTTCCCTCATTGCCGAGGCTCTCCATTAACTGATTCTTTCCATAAGTCAGTCCCGCATAAACGGTCTGTGTATTCTCCATAACAGAGCCGGAGGTATCCTCCTTGCTGACCGTGGCATAAGCATCGTGAAGCTTACGCATCATCTTCTCCACCTCGGCAAGCTCCTTCGTGCTGTTGTGGAGCTTTGCCTTGGATAAAAGCTTCACAGCATAAACATAAAGGCTTAGCAGATTGCCCGCAAGGACATAATCCATATGCAGGGAAGCCATCAGCTCACGAATGCAGCCTTCTGCCCTGCGGATCGATACCGCAAAGCCTTCGGTATCGCCATTTGCATGAGCTGCCTTTGCGTCTTCTATGTAGGTCAGCAGCATTTCATAAACAATCACAACAAGCTCTGATTTATTCGCCTGTGAAATACGCAGCGTATAATTCTGTTTCATTTCCTTTGTCATCCGATCATCACCTCGTTACTCATAATCGGTAACTATTCAGAGCCATGCAAAAATGCTTTCTGCGAATGCTTGCATTCAAACAGAATAGCAATTTTATATGGCGAAGTAACCACATTCGTGAAACCACGCTGTGAAACAGAGATTTTACGAATAGGGTTCTGAATAGTTATCACTATTTTAAATAGTTACTGCAAAAGCTGCAGTACCTGGGACGGACGTTCATTGGCCTGTGCGAGCATCGAAGTACTTGCCTGGGACAAAATCTGAACGGTCGTATATTCCGTCATTTCCTCTGCCATATCCACATCCATGATTCTGGAATAAGCAGCCGTCATATTTTCACTGGATATATCCAGATTGTTGACCGTGTGCTCCAGACGGTTCTGATAAGCACCCAGACGGCTCCGGCTGGCAGATACATACTTAATTGCCGCATCCACCTTGTCAATTGCTTTGTTCGCTCCCTCTGCAGTACTTAAATCTATGTTCGAGATTCCCATATTCTCCAGAGACATCTTCGGAATGCGGATACCAAGCTGCTGCCCTTCGTTTGCTCCGATCTGCATATCCATGGCACCAAAGCCTTCCAGATCCAGATCCAGATCCGTAAATGTAGCATCCTTCGTCAGGCGGAGCTTTAATTCAAAATTACCGGATCCGGCAATTGTCACAATATTTCCATCAATCGAAGTTACATCGGCATCCTTCGGGAAGCCCTTTCCAAACTTCTTCGTGGTTACTTCATTAATCGTTCCATCTGCATTGTAAGTAACATCCAGCTGATCAATGGTATAGGTTCCTGCCAGGATTTCATCGCTATAATAAGCCACTTTGGCGTTCTGATTGTTGCTGTAGCCTCTTAAGTCAAAGGATCCGTCCAGAATGGTCTGTCCATTAAACTCCACGGTTTCAGAAATGCGGGTAAGCTCTTCCTTTAACTGCTTTACTTCATCCTGAATGAGCTTACGGTCATCATCGGTAATGGTTCCGGTACTTCCCTTTACGGCCAGCTCATTGATCCGCTGCAAAATATCATGCATTTCGGACATCGCACCATCTGCAATTTCAATGATGGAAACGCCATCTCCGGCATTGTCACCTGCCTGATCAAGCCCCTTGATCTGCGCATTCATTTTCTTGGACATGGCAAGTCCCGAAGGATTATCCTTCGCATTGACTACCTTTAATCCGGAGGATAATCTTGCAAGGGAATCCTGCAGACGGTTATCGTTCCGGTTTAATGCGTTATTTGCAATGACTGCTGATGCGTTAAAATTAATTCTCATATGCTCTTCCTTTCTGTATCCCCGGTCTGTCTGACAAATGCAATAAATGCTTTCGCTGCCCGATAGAGCTGTACGGAGTCTGCTTTGCTGCCTGATTTTTGTTCCTTTGTCTGGTTTTTATTAAAATCCTTAAGATTTAAGCCATTCGTGTTTGTAAAATAAACAGCACCCGGTTGGATTCCTTCCTTAACAAGCTGCTCCTGCCATTCTGCCTTATGCTCTTCTAAAAGTGCTTTTCCTGCTTCCTTCTCACAGGTACAGTAACCACTCAGTCCCTGTTCCGTCAGCCTGAATTCTGCAGCCGTCTTTCCAAAAGGCTCCGAGGTAAATGTAATTGCTACTCTTCCCTCTTCCTGTTCATTATGGATCACCTTCAGATTAATCGCGGTAAGCGATCCATCAATCTCAAGCGGGATCTCATAATTCTCTTCTCTTGCCAGAGACTTCATCAGACCCAGCTGCTTATAAAATCCGGTCATGCTGCGAATGTCTGAGGAATACCGGATACCGTCCTGTTGCGGATCAAAGGCTTCCTGTTCGAACGTATCCTGAATCTCTCCGGTCATTTTCCCGTAGGTCTGTACCGTTTCTTCCCGGCTGTTCATATGGCGCAGGATTTCTTCGCCATGCTTTGCGATGAAATTCTGTTTTTCATTCTTATTTTTCAGAAGCTCATTCATCTTCCGGAAGCTTTCCGCAGATGCGTTTAACAGGGTATCCATTGCCATCAGATGATCTGCAGTAATAGGCCGTGCATAATCACTTAACTGCTGCATTACATCTTCTTCTGCCTTATAAGCCTCTCTTATTTCCGTATAAAGCTCCTGCTCATATTCCTTCTGTGCTTCCTCACTTCCTGCCTGATCCAGAAGCGTATAAAGATCTGCGGTATCCCCCGCATAACCTTTTTCGATCTGTGAAGTGATAGATTCGATGGCACTTTCCTTCGCGGTTACACCGCCAAAGTGATCGTCCACCCGGTAATCCAGCTTCCTGGAGGCTTCCTTTTTCGTGCTCCGCAGTGCAGTGAGCAGATTTTCAAGTGTCAGCTCCATATCTGCCTGCATGGCTGCTCCCAAAGGAGCTGCATCATTCTTTTCAATCTGATGCATCAGACGGTAAATACCGATGTATGCGCTGCGCTCCTCTTCGGTAATGTCATGATCCTGTTCCAGCCTGTATAAGAACCTGCTGTAGGATTCCATATCATCTGCGGTATCTTTATTTTCTTTTAAAAATGTATCCAGATCCTCTAATTTCATGGAAATGGGATTCACGCCCTTACGGATCATCTGTAATACCCTGCCTGGCTTCATCTCACGTATGACTCCGGTCAGCAGTGTATCCTTTTCCTTGACCTTCGTAATGTTCTCTTCACTGATTTCCATCTGGTTATAACCAAGGATACGGACTGCTCTGCGGTTTTCTTCGGTTGCGGCAAGGTTCAGTTCATCAAGAAGATCATCCACATTCCGGAAGGCCTTCGCAATCTGATCTCCCAGATCCTTTCTCGGTGCGGTCATCAGCTCTTCGTAGCTTCGGGATGCCTTTTCACAGGCACGGCGCTGTGCCTCACCGGTATCCGCGATCTTCTTTAACGTATCCTCAGGTTCAATCTGTTCCACGAAGGAAACCGGTGCGGTACGGATACTCTGGATGAGCTCCATGGACTCATCAAACAAAGATAATTTTTCCTTAGCCTGAACC
The DNA here is from genome assembly GCA_000438155.1 of Firmicutes bacterium CAG:95. GTDB lineage: Bacteria > Bacillota > Clostridia > Lachnospirales > Lachnospiraceae > Suilimivivens. The sequence goes on along the minus strand of FR902958.1, from coordinate 65,920 downwards.
ACGTCCTCTTCCCCTGTCAGGCTTAAGGATAACTGATCCTCAAGCTGCTTTAAGAGCTTCACGGTTTCTTCGACCGGAGCGGTATCCAGCTGATAGCCGCTTCGCAATAATTTCAGATTTGCTTCAAAGGACATCTGGAGTCTGGTCTCTTCCAGCTGACGCTTACCACGGATTTCCTCCAAATAAGTTTCCCTACGGGTGAGGTCTGCCTTCTTCACCGGAATACCATCTGCAATCGCTGCGGTCACACTGTTCAGATAGTTCTCCATGCGGATCGGAAATTCAATCGTTTCAAGCTTATGTAAGCGCTGCATGGCTTCTTCATCCAGCGGAATTCCCTTTTCAATCAGCCATTGTGCCTGCCCGATGGTCTCTTCGGACACCTCCAGTCCGGCATCTTCAATCACCTTTACGATCTGGGGAAGCAGTGCTTCCAGATCAATCTGCTCCGGCTTCTTCGCATAATACCCGTTCACGGTTCCATCGGCATAATAGCCTGTGCCCTGACGGCTGCCCTCCTGCGGTGCAGAGTACTGTGCAGTATAGAGAGCCTCCGGCGTAGGTTCCATCCGGTTTTCAACCATGTACTTCTCGGAACCCTCCGAAAGCTTCGAAATATTCTTAATCTGTTCATAGGTATCGGTTATGGCCTGCACATTCTCTTTGGTCAGTGGAATGTCACGGTCATGGAACTGATTTTTGAGTTCATTGGCAAAGCTTTCCGAACCCGTAATCTTACAGAGCTCTTCATCACTTAAGGTATCCGTATACCCGACAACCTCTGTTCCACCCTTTACAAGTGCTGCTTTTATACGATCGACAATGGTCACAACCGTGTCAATTTCCGTACTTCCCGGATGAAAGCCTTCCTCTTGCAGCTTCGCAAAATCTTCATCGGACATACAATTAGACATTACTGCCATATAGTCACGACGAGCCTTGGTATCCTCTTGTCCCGCCATCCGCATAACCTCTTCTGCGGTCCTTCCGTGACCTGCGTAAGCGCTGTTATCCGTAACTGTGCCAGAAATGTCTAATGCAAATGAACTTCTTCCTGCCCGTTCTGCGTTCCGGGTGGAAGTACGATATGCAGTTGTGGCTCTGTCAACATTTATACTCTGCTTTGCGGAATCCGTTTCCGTAGAAGGAAAATAAACGTTCATAGAGTAAATCTCCTAAAAAGGTATTCATTTCCTATAAAGTTAAAAATAAGGGCGAATGTTTTCACATTCACCCTTTATTTCGGCATATTATTTTGATTTCTTAACCATTTCCCTGATTTAAAAATAAACCGGGCAGATGACCTAAAACACAAAGATCAGCGCACTGTACGGAGGAAGATCCAGGGTCAGGCTGTAATTACGGTAATCACAGCTTTCCTTTACTGAAGTAATTTCCGCAGGTACTTCCATACCCTGTCCTCCAAACCGGACATCATCACTGTTTAACAAAAGCTTATATTTCTTTTTCTTCGGAACACCGACCTTGTAATTCTCCCATTTCATCGGAGTCATATTAATGATAAACATAAGGTTATTCTTACCATTGGATGCCTTACGGAAAAAGCTGTATGTACTTCTGTCCTTATCATCACAATTCAGCCATTCAAATCCGTCCCAGCTGTTATCAATCTCATACAGGCACGGATATTTGTTGTAAAGCTCCAGTAAATTCTTCACATAATCATGAAGTCCCCTGTTCAGATCCTCCTGAAGAAGGAACCAGTCAAGCTCTCTTGCTTCACTCCACTCTCTTTCCTGTCCAAAGTCCTGTCCCATGAACAGAAGCTTTTTACCGGAATGACCAAGCATATATGCATAGCCCGCACGGAGATTCGCATATTTGTCCGTCTTATATCCGGGCATCTTATTGACCATGGAGCACTTCAGATGAACGACCTCATCATGTGACAGGGGAAGAATATAATTCTCACTGTCATTATAGGTCATGGCAAACGTCATGGCATAGTGGTTATCCTTACGGAAATACGGATCCAGCTTCATATATTCGCAGAAATCATGCATCCATCCCATGTTCCACTTAAAGGAAAAATCAAGTCCACCGTCTTCTATCTTACCGGTCACCCTGGGCCAGGCGGTAGATTCCTCCGCAATTGTAAGGAATCCTGGATACGTTCCACGGACAACGGAATTCAGATGCTTAAAGAATTCAATAGCTTCCAGATTCTTGTTATCACCATATTTGTTGGGAACCCACTGTCCCTCTTTCTTTCCGTAATCGAGATAAAGCATGGATGCAACCGCATCAACACGGATTCCATCAACATGGAACTTACGGATCCAGAATAATACATTGGCAATCAGGAAGTTCTTTACTTCCGTCTTTCCGTAATTAAAAATCTTGGTTCCCCAATCCGGATGTTCTCCAAGACGCGGATCCGGATGTTCAAAAATACATTCTCCATCAAACCGTCCAAGTCCATGGGCATCGGTTGCAAAGTGAGCCGGAACCCAATCCAGAATTACACCGATGTGATGCTTATGCAGCTGATTGATGAGATACATGAAATCATCCGGCGTTCCGTAACGGGAGGTCGGTGCATAGTATCCGGTCACCTGATAACCCCAGGATCCATCAAACGGATGCTCAGCAATTCCCATCAATTCAATATGAGTATATTTCATTTCTGTCAGGTATTCCACAATGCGGTCTGCAAACTCACGATAATTGTAGAATCCCTGCTCGTCCGGACGTGGATGACGCATCCAGGAACCAATATGACACTCATAAATTGCCATTGGCTCTTTATTATAATCCTTCAGATCACGTTCCTTCATCCACGTGGTATCTGTCCAGCGGAACTTTGTCAGATCCGTTGTTCTTGACGCTGTTCCCGGACGTAATTCTGCACTGTTTGCAAATGGATCTGCCTTATACAGCTTCTCCCCTTCCTGCGTAATAATCAGATACTTGTACAATACCCCCGTTCCGACTCCTTTAACAAATACAGAATGAATTCCTCCCGGTCCCAGCTTCGTCATTGGAGTTGCACTCTCATTCCAGTCGTTAAATTCCCCGATCACATAGACCTGCTTTGCGTTTGGAGCCCAAACCGCAAAGAACATTCCCTCTTCTCCGTTTTCACAGGAAGGATGTGCCCCCAGCTTCTCATAAATATCATAATGAGTCCCCTGTGCAAACAGATACTGGTCATCCTGGGAAATGAAGACTGTTGGCTTCTTTTTCTTTTCTGCCATACCTCTACACACCTTTCTCTAGTAATGCATGAAATCTTTTTCTCTTAAAATGATCATATCCTCATCATCATATCGATTTCCAAATAGAACATCAAAGAAATGCTTTGGCGTCTTCTTATCTGCATAATAAATTGCTTCATCCACAAGCTCTTCAATCTCGGAAAGCGTTACCTCATGATCACCGGTCTGCAGATCGGCAATTCTCGTATGCAGCGCCAGAATTCCAAGATCATCAATCGAGTATTCCTGCTCTAAAGCATATTTTCTTGCGTATTTCACAAGCGTCTGGTCATCCAGTGCTTCCAGATCCACTCTTAAATTAAATACTTCCTGTAAGTCCTTATTCCTGGCAAGGAATGCGTCCATCCGGTTCTTAGTATCCTCCAGAACCAGAATCAGCCCCTTTTCCTCCTGATTCATCTCACGAAGCAGAACATCCACAGAAGGCTTCTTAAGTGCTGCGGCATCCTCCACGATCAGTGCACCGTTTGCCAGCTTATTTAACGTCTCTGCAATATCCTTCTTGTTCAGAACTGATCCGGAGATCTTCGCAACCTTACCGGAGAAATTACTGTCATTGGACTGCACATCCTTAATCAGGAGCTTTGCAAAAGCAGTAGATTCCGTTCCCTCTTCACCGGTGACAACAACATTGCCAGTGTAGGAAGCAAGGCTGATGTTATCGATGACCTCCGCAATCTGACGGCGTGTCCGGCGGTGATGGATAAACGGAGCAAACTCTTCTCTTTCCTGCTCTGTCAGTTCGCGCCCCTTTTCTGTAGAGGAGATCACTTCCCCAGTCGTTTGTACCGGCTCGTCCTCCTTCTTAATCTCTCTTGGTGCCCTAAGCTTCTTAGCCTGTGCTGCCTGTGCCGGAACTTTTTCCGTCATTTCCGGTATATCTTCAAACTCTAACACAATATTCTGTGTTTCACCAAAATTCT
>FR902958.1:59236-61729 GCA_000438155.1 Firmicutes bacterium CAG:95 | reverse complement strand
TGAACCTTTTTCTTCTTTCTGCGGAGAGGCATCTTCTTCGGCTCTTCCGGTTCTTCTGCTGCTTCTTCCTCCGGATTCTCCTCTGTCGTTTCTACCCCGGCAGCTTCTTCCGTTACTTCCTCTGCGGCCTCTTCGACCATTTCTTCCCCGGATTCCTCCGCAGTTTCCTCTTCCTCATCGATGATCTCGGCATCCTCAACCAGTTCGTCCGGAACAGAATCCTGTACTTCTCCCATAACCGGTTCTGTCACCGGCAGCTCTTCCATCACTTCATCCACAGATTCTTCGATGATTTCTTCCGGTTCCTCCACAGGCTGCGGTTTCACCTCTTCCTTCTGCTGTGGATGAGCTTCCTTTTCTTCCCGCTGCTTCTCAATATCGGAAACCTTGACAACCTTCGGCTTTTCCTTATCGGCACGAAGCTTTTCTTCCTTCATGGCCGCAGTTACCATGGCATTTTCCAGCTCTTCCAGAAGTCCGGATTTCGTAGACTCATCAAAATCGGCAAACAGGTTGTCCGTCTGCTTACGCACGCGTTCACGGATTTCCTTGAGACGTCTTTCCTCATTCTCCTTCTTCATCCGCTCCCATTCCGCCATCACATCCTCGATGCTGAGCTGTCCGGTAATCTGCTTCTCTACCTGTTCGGATTCCGGCACCACCAGACTAATCTGTCCGTCATACTCCTGGGAAAGCATATCATCGTACCCGGATTTTTTATTAAAGGTGCGGATCACACCCGTATTGGACATCGCATCCATTGAAGCAGGCGTAACTCCCGGTGTGACCTCTTCCTGTTCTTCCTCCACCGGACGGAAAGCGGTACGGTCTGCGTTCTTCTCGGCAAGCTCGGAAACCACATCCTGCACGTTCACTTCGGAAGTATTGCCAAAAAACACTTCCTCATCTGCCTGTTTCAGGTCTTCATCCGTGATCAGCTTCATCTCATCGGTATCCTGACGAAGAACCGGCTGTACCTTTTCCTGCACTTCCTCTATGGTCTGCTCTGTTGCTTCTGTCGGAGCTGTCTCCTGTACAAGGGCTTCCTGTGCTACTGCTTCCTGAACCCCTGCTACAGATTCTTCTGCGGCTATTGTCTGTTCCATCTGCGGTTCAACCGGCTGCATATCCGGTATCCGGATCATTTCGTTATCCGCAGCCGCATCGGTCTGTGCGGATTCATCCGCACCCTCTGTATGATCCACCGGTGCATACATCTGCGTCATCATCAGATCATTTACTTCACCTGCCGGCATGTCTCCGGTTTTATTCTCCAGGAGCTCCCGCATGCTCTCTGCAAGCTCCTTCTGTAGATTAATCGTATTGTACTGGCTGACATCAACCGGTTTCACCTGAATATCCAGATCTTCTTCCTCTGAAGAAGTCTGTTCCGTCTTCGGAATCTGCTTCGTATCGTCTGTCAGCTGATTCATCTGACGACTGTATTCATCATCGCCCTCGTCCTCGGTTTCATACTTTGCCTCCTCACGCACAGCTGCCTGATCTACGGCAAAGTCTGAAGCACGCATTCCATTATGGCTCTTCAATTCCTCGTACTTCTGTTGCTGCTCCGGTGTTAAAGGTATATGCAGCATCTTAAGCTCATATGCCTTAAGAACATATCTGCCTTCCCCAAACCACAGAATCATCTCATCGCACTCTTCAATGCATTTACTTTCAAGACCTACCCTGTGGTAAAGATAAGCCAGCTCGTAGGCCCATTTTTCACGGTAATCATGGCGCTTTAATTCTTCAAGAACCTCAATCCTCTCCTCCAGACTTACATCCTGTGCTTCATACAGCTTATACTGCAGAATATATCTGCCGCTGTCCTTCGGTGCAAGCTGGACAAATTCCTTGTAGTATTCAATCGCCTGAACATATTCTCCAAGCTTAATAGATAACTCACAGAGAGAATATACGATCAGCCGCCCCTTCTGCTTTTCATAGGCCAGAAGAAGAATATTCCTGCTGTCTTCATATCTCCGGTTAATTTTATATAAATCACTGATGGTACAGAGCATCATCACACTTTTTACCCTGCGCCAGTCAATGGAATCTGCGATTTTAACTGCTTCCTCGTATTCGCCTTCTGAAATTAAGGATTTAATCTCATCTGCACGTACTTTGTATTCATATTTATCCAAGGTAGTCACCTCTATATTTCTCTGCCAAAAGGCATACATAGTTACGCTATCAGTTTACCATACGGGGTATAAGATGTCAAAAATAAAACGCAAAAAAGAACAAGATATGGGCAGGTTCTTCCAACATTACCCATAGATCTTGTAGTAAATTTCGTTGGAAAGCAGTGCAAATTCCTGTAAGGTCAGTGCTTCCCCCCGGACAGACGGCGAAAATCCAAGCTTTTCAAGGGCTTCCTGTGCCTGCTCCCGGCCGCAGGGGATATCCTGGGCGTTACCGATTCCATTTGCCAGTGTTTTCCTTCTCTGGTTAAAAGCCGCCCGGATCAGGCGGAACAGGAATGCCTCG
>FR902958.1:19387-59226 GCA_000438155.1 Firmicutes bacterium CAG:95 | reverse complement strand
ACAGGAATGCCTCGTCTCTTACCTCAACAGGCGGCCTGTCATATCGTTTCAGCCGGATGACCGCACTTCCCACATTGGGCTTCGGAATGAAGCAGCCGGGAGAGACATAAGCCACGATCTCCGGCTTTGCATAATACTGCACCGCGAGTGACAGGGCACCATAATCCTTTGTTCCGGGACCTACCTGCATCCGGTCCGCCACCTCCTTCTGCACCATAATCGTAATGCTGTCAAGCGGAACATGGCTCTCAAACAGACCCATGATAATCGGTGTCGTGATATAGTAGGGGAGATTTGCCACAACCTTGATTGGCTTTCCTGCGTTTTGCTCCTCCACAAGCTTCTGAATGTCCACCTTCAGGATATCCTCATTGATCACGGTCACATTGTCATAAGGAGACAGGGTATCTTCCAGAATCGGAATCAGGGACTTATCAATCTCAACAGCAATGACCTGACCGGCACTTTCTGCCAGATACTGTGTCATTGTTCCGATTCCAGGTCCGATTTCCAGTACGCAGTCCTCCTTCGTAATTTCTGCGGATTCCACAATTTTTTCCAGAATATGACTGTCAATCAGAAAGTTCTGCCCGAATCGTTTCTGGAAATTAAAGTTATATTTTTTCAAAATCTCAATCGTTCCTGTAGGATTTCCTAATGTCGGCATGCATTTTCTCCTGTTACTGTTTCTTTTTCTGAAATCCGTAAACCTGTTCTGCATTGGCAAATGTCACCTGCATAACCTGCTCCGGAGTGATTTCCTTTAACTCTGCTATCTTCCCTGCCACATAGGGAAGGTTTAAAGAGGAATTCCGCTTTCCCCTGTTCGGAACCGGAGAAAGATACGGACTGTCTGTTTCGAGAACAATTTTCTCTAACGGAAGATATTTTACCACTTCTGCGAGCTTTCTTCCATTGCCAAAAGTAACAACTCCGCCAATTCCAAAATAAAACCCCATATCAAGAAAGGTGCGTGCCAGCTCCACGGAATAGGAATAACAGTGTACGATTCCCCCGATTTCCCCGGCATGATGCTCCTGCATAAGATCTACGGTATCCTTAGCAGCATCCCTCGAATGAATAATCAATGGAAGATGTGTCCGTCGCGCCATTTCCATCTGCGCTTCAAACCATTTCTTCTGAATCTCCCGATCCGGCTCGTTCCAGTAATAATCAAGGCCAATCTCACCGACTGCAACAACCTTCCCCCCCTGCTGCAGTGCTTCCTCTCTGCAGAGCTTCTCCATGAAAGCCAGATCGTCATCTGTCAGTTCCCCTGTATCGGAAGGGTGCACCCCGATGGATGCATAAATAAAATCATACTTCTTCGCAAGATCCAGGCTGTCCCGACACCCCTTCAGGCTGGCTGCAACGTTAACCACTCTCGTAATTCCTTCCTCCTGAAGTTTCAGCAAAAGCGATTCCCTGTCCTCATCAAAGGCCGGATCATCATAATGTGCATGCGTTTCAAATATCATCATATGCTCCTGACTGCCCGATTTTTCACGGTTTTCGGGCACAATTAAAATTTCTTAAAAAATTTTTAAAAAAGTACTTGCATTTCAAAAGGCATTATACTATAATAACACTTGCGTTGCAAATGAAGTATTAAAACAACAAAAGATACGGACCGCTAGCTCAGTTGGTAGAGCACCTGACTCTTAATCAGGGTGTCCAGGGTTCGAACCCCTGGCGGTCCACTGCAAGTACCATTTTTGAGGACACAGGAGCCTTGGGGATGGTGCTTTTTTTGTGAGCAATGAGCCATGCTATAAATGGAAAAGGAACATTCTGGGGAGCTTGCTCACCTTAGAATGTTCCTTTTTTATTTATAATACGGCGAATGCCGCAGAAGCGAAGCAGCTTGCCTGCGAGCTTCCGGCATGGCTCATTGCTCACAAACAAACACCACCTTGCCTTCAGGCTTCCGGCATGGCTCATTGCTCACAACCAAGCACCACCTTGCCTCCGGGCTTCCGGCATGGCTCATTGCCCACAAGCATGCTCCATCTTTCCTCCGGGCTTCCGGCATGGCTCATTGCTCACAAGCATGCACCACCTTTCCTCTTCTCCTCCAGCAGTCCCTCAAACTCTTCCGGCGGCATCGGCTTAAAGAAATAATATCCCTGCACATACTTTCCGCCCTGTTCTTTAATAAATTCCACCTGCTCGTCCGTCTCCACGCCTTCGGAAACCGTCTTAAAGTGCAGATTATTGGAAAGCTGCATAATTGCAGAGATAACTGCCTTGTTCTTATCATCCATCTTATTTTTCATAAAAAATCCGCCATCAATCTTAATAATATCAACCGGCAGGGATTTCATAAAGTTAAGTGTCGAATATCCAGCACCAAAATCATCCATGGAAATCACAAATCCCACGGCCTTTAACCGCTTAATCATATCAATCAGGCGATCCGCATCCTGGAAGAAAACACTCTCGGTAATCTCCAGCTCAATCTGCTCCGGACGTAAATCGTACACATCACACAGAGCCTCCATATGTTCCGGAAGCTGATCGTCCATCAGATGCAGACGGGACAGATTCACTGAAATCACCGGAACCTTCTTTCCTTCCTGCAGCCATTTGTGAATCAGCCGGAAGGTCTCTTCATATACAAACTGGTCAATCTCCACAATCATACCGGTCTCTTCGGCAAGTGGAACAAACTTTCCCGGCGGAACCAGCTTACCATCCTTATCCTTCAGACGGACCAATGCTTCCGCACCACTGATCTTTCCGGTAGTAATATCCACCTTTGACTGAAAATAGACACAAAAGCCCCCATTCTCCAATGCATCCTTCATAATCCGGTTCATGGCTTCCTTTTCATTTTCACGAGTCTCAAATTCTCTGGTATACACGTAAATTCCACTTGTCTCGTAAAAATTTAGTTTTGCCATATTCCGTGCCTTCATTGCTTTATCAATCGAGCGGTTGATATCCGTTTCTTCCGGAGAGATCGCATAAATACCACCAAAGCAATTGATGGTTATCCCTGCATAGCTGCGTCTGAAATGCATAGTAAGTTCACCTGTATAATAATGAACCCTGCGTGAAATTGTCTCTGCCGGGCATGAATTCATGATAATAATAAAATCATCTCCCTTTACCCGGCAAAACAGATCTCCCTCTGACAGATCCCGCTGAATCATTTGCGCAAGAGCCTTTAACACTTCATCTCCGGTAACATATCCGTACTCATCATTGATTCTTGCAAAATCCTGTATTCCAAGGAAAACCAGTACAAAACCCTTTTTCTTGCGTTTCAGAAGTCTCAGTGCCTCCATACGGAACTTTTCATAACTCATCACACCGGTCAGCCGGTCTATTCCCTTCACCCTCTGCAGGTAAGATGTCACATCAGATTTACAGATTATAAAATCATCTTCAAATCCGGTATCATGAATTCTGGTTGCCGTAATCGTATAGCTGTTATCCTCATCAATGTCATAATACTCAACCGTGTTTTCCTCCATATCCGGCCCACAGGCTTCCATCGGACAGTTTTCACACGGTGTATCCCTCCGGAACATCGCCTCATAACACTTGATGTCTTTCGGAAGATCCTTATATGTCTCACGCATGGACGGACTTAAATAATATATTTCACGGGTGTGCAGATTGGATACAAAATAGTCAATTTTCTGTGCTTCCATTGCCATACGCCCGATCCTGTACTCATTTTCAAGCTCTGTCTTGGTCTGGAAACGCAGAATAAAACTGGACAGCATTTTCGTAATGCTGCGAAGAGTAAAGATTTCTGCTTCTGTAAAGGAACGCTTTTCCCAGATCTCATAGGTGATGGCAAACCGCATTACATCACCCTCCCACAAAGGAAACACAATACAGGAAAACGGAATTCTGGATAATTTACTGAATTCTTCGGTATAATCTTTATACCTGGAATGTCCGTTCTGTATCAGGTAATAATCAGGAGCTTTGCTTTCTGCCGACAGGTCGGCTGTCCCAAAGGTTTCAATGACAGAAGCATCATCGCCATCGTCCTCCCGGACCCATTTATTGGTAACACGCATTATCAGTGCAAGTGTGTCATATTCACGCAGAATACACCGGTCAAACCCAAAGTAACGGCAGACCTCCTCAAACACCAGATAGAGAGCCTGCTGCAGATTCTTTTCCCGGCACAGGACATCAAAACAAAAATCAAATAGTTCACGATTGATCCGGGTGACAGATTGATCTCCGGTTATCATAAGCTTATCCTGTTCACTGACCTTCCGGTAGGTCTGTCCCCGGTAATCAGCATCCATCTGTTCACCATCGTAAAAGTACAGTCTGTTTTTACCATGCCTCTTCGCAGTCCACAAAGCAGAATCCGCATGGGCATAAAGAGTATCCAGATCTCCTCCGTCCTTCGGGAACACTGCTGCACCTGCACTGAACCGGATCACACTTTCATCCCGAAGCTGTATATACTTTTCCAGACGATCCTTCAACCTTCGGATAAGCTTTTCAACCTTTCCGGTATCACTTAACTCCGGACAATAAACCAGAAAAATATCAAATGCCATCCGTGCAACAATATCCTTGACCATAAAGTTTGTATGTATCTGGCTTCCAACCTGCTTCAGCACAGAATCGGCATAGGTCTGCCCATACTGCTGATTAATCCTGCAGAAATCATCCAGATCAATCAGCAAAAGCACCCCCTGCTCATCCGCATTCTTAAGAAGCCGTTCCAAAATCCGTTCTCTTGCTGCATATCGCGTATACAGCTTGGTCAGATCATCCTTTTCCTGTGTATTGCCCTCCGACAGATTTAAATCATTCCCACTCATAAGTAAACCCCCCACGGAATTATTATTATTCTGTATATTCATTATATCACCTGTTGCCAGCAACAACAAATCTTACGGTCTTTATTTCCCGTGATTCTTCTTAAACTGCTTTGGGGTTACACCCTTCCATTTGCGGAAAATCTTAATCAGATGACTGCTGTCGGAAAAACCGGTTTCCTGGCTGATATAGCTTAAATCAAAGTCTGTGAACAACAAAAGATCCTCCACCCTGTTGATCCGGATAAATTCAATGTATTCCTTGCAGGATCTTCCATAATACTGCTTGAAATTCTTTGCAAAATAGGAATAACTCATGTTACACATATCCGCCAGATCTTCTACCCGGATCTGCTCTCCGATATGTGCATCAATATAGGAGGTAATTCCACGGATGGAATCCGTCTCAAGATTCATCGCCATCGCCACATCGGTATTAAATCCATTCTCACACCAGACCCGTACCATCTGGACGATCAGCGAAGAAATCAGGCTGTGAATCACAATATCATAGCCAAACTGCTTCTTCTGAATCTCCTCCCGGCATCTGCAAAAGATTTCCCTTGTCCTCCAGTCCCGGATCCTTTCTTCCTTAAAACAAAGTTCCACTTCCGGACTCTTATTGATGCTTTCAAGAATCATTTTCAACTCAGGTGAATAGCTGTTCTCGGTATATAGCTTACTGATGTCAAATTTAATGACTTCATATTTCAGGTCAAAATTGGTTGCTGTATAAACAGCATGCAGCGCTTCCGGAGGGAAGATCATCAGATCCCCGGGTTCAACCACATAAGTCCGTCCGTTGCAATCGATCAGCCCGGTTCCCTCTACCATCAGAATCATTTCCATAAAATAATGCCAATGAGACCGGATCGGAAACGGCATACAGGAGCTATCATAAAAAAAAGCTTCGTAAGGTGATTTTAATTTATCACAGTATTCAAATAAGTATTGCATCACAAACCTCTTACAAATAGATTTATACAATTTTTGCGCAACTATATTATAGCGGATATTTATTGGCAGTGCTATAGTTTTATAGTAATGAAAGAGTTTTATAACTTAAACCTTTATAGCTTAATTACTAATTTGGAAGGAATATGTTATGGAATTTATTAAAGGAATAACCTTCTCCCCCTTTTCTCCCAAAGGAAGTCTTAGCAGCAAGGAAGCTAAGAACAGTTTAAAAAATCTGATAGAAGGAACAGGCGCCAACTATATTGTACTGGTTCCAAATGCGCTTCAGGAAACCCCGCAGTCAGAAGAAATTGATTTTACCTCTGATGCAACTGTTTCCGACAAGGAACTGATCAGTATGATTAATCATATTCATAAAGAAGGACTGCATGTTTTCTTAAAGCCCACTGTAAATTGTAAGAACGGTACCTGGCGTGCACATATTAATTTTTTTGATGAAGATGTTCCCTGTGAGCCCAAATGGAGCAACTGGTTTGCATCCTATACGGAATTTCAGCTTCACTTTGCTGAAATTGCCGAAAAAACCAAATGTGAAATTTTCAGTCCCGGCTGTGAGATGGTAATGCCCCAGCGAAGAAGTGCTGAATGGCGTCAGCTTATCGCCGAGATCCGTAAGGTATATCATGGTATGATTACCTATAATACCGATAAATATCAGGAACACAACGTAGACTGGTGGGATTGTGTGGACGCCATCTCCTCCAGCGGATATTATCCTCCCGACCGCTGGGAACAGGAGCTTGACCGCATTGAAGCTGTTGTGAAGAAATTTGACAAACCTTTCTTCTTCGCAGAATGCGGTTGTATGTCCACCCACGGTTCCTCCAAGGCACCGAACGACTGGACTGTACGTGGTGAGGTCGATCTGGACGAGCAGAAGAACTGGTATGTCTCCATGTTTGAGGCCTGCCGCAAGCGTCCCTGGATTCAGGGCTTCTGCTTATGGGACTGGGCAGGTAAACAATACCCATTAGACAAGGCAGCCTCCCACAGTGGATATGATATTTATGGAAAGCCTGCACAGGATATTGTGAAGGCCAATTACAAAAGCTTATAACTTCTTCCTTTTTCCCTATACAAAACCCGGCATCCTGTATACGCAGGTGCCGGGTTTTCATTTTACCATATTCTGTAACAGTTCACCCCTTCTCATTCATAAGCTGCCGGTATTTATTATATTTGAAACTATTCCGAGCCATTCTTTATAAAATAATGTTGGGGATCAAAAGCTCCCAACTATGATGCCTACGGATTGTTCCGTGCTTTGCACTCCCACAATCCTATTTAATATTCGAATATCGTGGAATTAGCATCCCACTTTTATGCTCATATCGGAGCGGGTCCCAAGGTCTTTCAACCACCTATGAGCAAGCTCATGTGTTTTTAGACCTTTTGACCCTGGCATCATAAAATGAGATCAATCAGAAATCCGCATGCAATACCAATTACATAGAGCATGGTCGTAATCTTCAAATTTTCCTTCATATCCTCATTCACACGGAACAACACAAGCAGTCCGATTCCGGATCCCACAAGAAGTCCTGCCATCATAGATCCCATAGTAAGCAGTCCCTCCAGATAAAGCTGTGTGATCACGACAGAGGCCGCACAGTTCGGAATCAGCCCAATGAGTCCCGAAAGCAGAATGCCGAGAGCCGGGACAGAGGTCATAAAGCTTCCGAGCTTATCCTCTCCTACAATAGCAATCAGGATATTGAGTGCAAAAGAAATCATCACAATAAAAGCAAAGATCTGTAAGGTATGAACGAGCGCGGACTTAAAAATATTCTGTTCATCGCAATGACAGTGCTCATGGTCACACATATGTTCAATGCGCATTTCGCTCTCTTCTTTTCCCTTACGATGCAGAATCAGATCAATTACAAATCCTGCAATCATACCAATCACTATCTTCATTCCCAATATCTGGAAAATCAATACCGGAGATACTTTCTCTGAAATCAGAATCGGCAGCATTTCATCCGATGTGGACAGGAAAATCGAAATCAATGTTCCCAGTGTAATAATTCTTCCCGCATAAAAGTTCGCTGCAGCTGCCGAAAATCCACACTGCGGAACCACTCCTAAAATACTTCCCACGACAGGACCGAGCCGGCCGGACTTCTTCACGAAACGCTCTGCCTTACTGCCTGCTTTATGCTCAATATATTCCATCAACACATAGGTCACAAATAAGAAGGGAAGAATCTTGATTCCATCAATGAATGTATCTGTTAAAGCATCTAAAAACATATTTTGTCACTCTATCCTTTCTGGATATGCAAATGTTCATAACTATTCTGAATCCACTCATAAAACTGCTGCAGACTCAGCTTTCGTTTTATTTATATCTTTAAAAATATACAACATGTCTGTGTATCTGTCAAAGAATTCCCGCAAATTCATCTTCAAGTGCAAATTCATTCTTATTTTGTGTAAAATTCATTTGTAGATACCTTCTTTATTCTGCTCATTTGCTAACTGGCCGGTCAGCAATGAAGCTTAACCCGGGTATCTATTTTTGTAAAATCACTTACTCTCTGCACTTTGAATTATACAGGAAGCTTAATTCATACTTAAAATGGCAACAGTCATTCTGAAATTATATTTGAAAAAGCATCCATGAAATTCCAAACACCACAGGCTGATGCAATAAATAAATCAGCAGTGAATGTCTTCCTATCACATCAAAACCCGGAACTCCCCATGAAAACAGTTTTTCCATCATGTGGTTTTTCTGTACGAGCTGATAGAGATAAAATCCTGTAAGAAACAGGAAGAACCACGGAAGCAGTGAAAAATAGTCCGCCGAAAAAAATCCTTTCTGTGGAAATCCAAGATAGGTGGTGAACAAATTTTCATAAAAGCCATCCGGCAATTTAAGTATATTCCAATTTCCGGATCCCAGATAACCTGTATTTACATTTCGAAAAAGAAGAAACAACAGAAAACTCCCTGCAAGACCGATTTCCGCGCGTAGCTTCAGCAGAAGCTTTTCCATGGGGATCAGCAGAAGCATGCAGCTTCCAATCAGGGTAAGCACGCCAAATATGACTCTGCTTTCCGGCATTACCAGTAAGGTAACGAACGTAATCAGAATTCCTGATCCAAATACGATCAAACCTCTTTTAAGATGATGAGACCCCAACGACCAGCAGAAGCCGGCCAAGAGAATAAACGTCCAACAGATGCTCTGCTGCCATACATATCCTCCAAGTCCACTATATCCAGGGATCTTCTTTCCAAACAGAAACACCAGATCCCAACAGGTATGATAGAGCATCATGCTTAATAAGGTGATTCCCCGGATCGTGTCAAGTCCCGCAAGACGCCCTGCTTTCTGCCTTTGTACTTTATACCGCTGTATTTTCTGTACTTGCATTTTCTGACTTTGTATTTTCTTTTCCTGTATTTTCTGTGTCTGCATTTTGAGGCTTTGTATTTTCTCTTCCTGCATTTTCTGCGTCTGGATTATGTTTGTCTGCGTTTTGAGGCTTTGTATTTTCTTTTCCTGTATTTT
The DNA here is from genome assembly GCA_000438155.1 of Firmicutes bacterium CAG:95. Lineage (GTDB taxonomy): Bacteria > Bacillota > Clostridia > Lachnospirales > Lachnospiraceae > Suilimivivens. Next base: position 49,929 of record FR902958.1, on the reverse strand, counting down.
TTGCGTCTGGATTTTGGGGCTTTGCATTTTCTTTTCCTGAATCTTCTGCGTCTGGATTATGTGTGTCTGCATTTTGAGGCTTTGTATTTTCTTTTCCTGTATTTTCTGTGTCTGTATTTTGGAACCTTGATCTTTTGCCTGCACTGTATTTATTTTATTTGTGTCTGCTTCCATCATTTTCTGCTATCCCCTTTTTCATGATCCTATTGGACATATTGAGGTTTGTTTTCACATTTATATCCAACAATTCCCTGATTTATGGACATCATCACTTCATTTACTCTGTTTATGTCCAATTTACCTCAAAATAAGCCCCTATCGCAATGTTATTCTCTTAATTTTGGACATAAATTAATTTTGACACAGTAATATGTCCAAATTCAAAACAATTGCATTTATAAGACAGTTGCACAGCCTGAAAGCAAGTATCTGGATGCAAGTTCTGACTGCAAGCTCTGGATGCAAGTATCTGGCTACAAGTTCTAACTGCATGTTCTGACTGCAAGCTCTGGATGCAAGTATCTGGCTACAAGTTCTGACTGCTGATATGTGAATATGTGGGCAGGGCTGTGTTAACAGTAACAGATCGATATATACACAGAAAAAAAATTCCTATATAATGATGTTTGAGAAATGATGTTTGAGAATTGCGGGAGCTGCTTTGCAGCGGAGCAATTCGTGGATATCAATTTAAGGACAAAATACCTTTTGCCCACAACATCATAATGATATGAGTAGCAAAATATAGTTTTTCCACAGCATCATAATGATATGAGTAGCAAAATATAGTTTTTCCACAACATCATAATGATATGAGTTCCCGAAAATTTTTCCACTTATTGATGTATCATTTCATCCTGTCAGCCAGACAGAAAAGAGGTCTTATAATGCGTATTGATAAATTTTTAAGTAATGCCGGTGCCGGTTCCCGCAGCCAGGTCAAAACAGATCTAAAGAAAGGACTTGTTCTCGTAAACGGACAGGCAGTTCGAAGTGCTGATTTTCAGGTGGATCCGGCAGCAGATACCATCACCTTTAAAGGAAAGGAGCTTTGCCTTCCTGGTAACCGCTACTATATGCTGAATAAGCCTATGGGCTGTGTCAGTGCCACAGAAGATCCCGGGGAAAAGACCGTTCTTGACCTGTTTCCTGCCGAACTTCGTAAGGATTTATTTCCGGTAGGGAGGCTTGACAAGGATACGGAAGGATTGCTCCTTCTTACAACTGATGGAGCCCTATCCCATCAGTTGATTTCCCCGAAAAAGGAAATTTACAAAACCTATCTTGTCACCTGCGAAAAATCCGTAACGAAAGAAGATCTTCTTCGCCTGGAAACAGGTGTCAACATCGGGGAAGCTGCACTTACCCTTCCTGCGAAAGCAGAAGCAACCGACGATGACCATGTCATCTATCTCTCCATCTGTGAGGGCAGATTCCATCAGGTAAAGCGTATGCTTCAGGCAACCTGCAATAAAGTCACCCGGCTCAAACGCGTATCCTTTGGACCTTTATCTTTGGATACCTCACTTAAGCCGGGTGCATATCGTGTCTTATCAGAGGACGAGGTTGCTCTTCTACGCAATACTTCCTCGAAATAGTCTATGGTTCATAGCATCTATCTGGAATATTTCAAAGTGTACAGACTCTCTGTATCCTCTGTATGGAACCAGCTATCTCTCTTCACGGAAATAAGCCAGTCCCAGACTTGCGGGCGGCTGATTTTCACGCTTACTGCGCATGCTGGTAATAATCAGTACAAGTAATGTTACTACATAGGGAATCATCTTATATAATTCCTGATTTTCCATATGATCCATACCGGTAGGCAGATACAGGTACAGGATGTATAATCCACCAAACAGGAAGGATGCAAGAACGCTTACATTTGGTCTCCAGATGGTGAAAATAACCAATGCTATGGCCAGCCAGCCCCTGTCACCAAACGCATCATTCGACCATACACCGCATGCATAATCCATAACGTAATACAGACCGCCAAGTCCTGCTATCATACATCCGATACAGGTTGCCATATACTTATACTTTGTTACATTGATACCGGCTGCATCCGCGGTATTCGGCCCTTCACCTACCGCACGCAGATGAAGTCCGACACGTGTCCGGTTCAGCACATAAGAAGCGACAAATGCAATAATAATAGCCAGGTATGCCAAAAATCCATAAGACAAAAACAGTTTTCCAAACCAGCCAAGCTTTCCTGCAAAAGGAAGAGACTTACTGAAATAGCTGCTTGTTGTAGTAAGCGCAATAGACGGAACATCACTGGCTACCAGCTTGATCAGGGATCCGCCGAAGAAGTTACCAAAGCCTACGCCAAAGGTTGTCATTGCAAGACCGGTTACGTTCTGGTTTGCTCTTAAGGTTACGGTAAGGAAGCAGTAAAGCAGTCCCATTAGCAGAGAACCGGCCAGACAGCAAAGCATCGGGATCAGAATAATCAGTACCGGATTTGCCGCAGAGGGATCTGTCAGGGATCTCTCATAAATAAAGGATCCTATTACACCGCTGATACCGCCAACATACATAACACCGGGAATTCCAAGATTTAAATTACCGGACTTTTCGGTAATGATTTCACCGGTACTTCCGTACAAAAGAGGAATACCCTGTACGATTGCCCTGGGAATAAATGCAAGTAAAAAGCTCCACATGATTACTGCTCCTCCTTTTCTGTTTTCTTACGGAACTGAAGCCGGTAAGTAATAAAGAATTCACATCCGATGATAAAGAACAGGATAATTCCTGTCAGAATATCGGAATAGGAATGATTCAGTCCAAAGTTTGTTGATATTTCACTGGCGCCACGATCCATGAATACAATCAGCAGACTGGAGAAGATCATGGTAAACGGATTAAATTTGGACATCCAGGATACCAGTACGGCCGTAAAGCCCTGTCCTCCTGCAATGGTGGTCGTTACGGTATGGTTAATTCCACCTACCAGTAAAAGCCCAACCAGACCACAGATTGCACCGGATAAAATCATAGTACGGATAATTACCTTTTCTACCTTAATACCAACATACTTCGCAGTATTTTCACTTTCACCAACGACACAGATCTCATATCCATGCTTGCTGTACCATAGATAAATATGCATAAACACGGTTACAATAACCGCAACCACAATAGGAAGCAGATATTTCGAACCGAACAGCTGCGGAAGCCAGCCAACGTTTGTATTCTGATTAATAATACCAATCTTGCCGGAGCCCTTCGGTACCTCCCAGACAATTGTAAAGAAGGCAACAAGCTGTGTTGCAATATAATTCATCATCAGTGTAAAGAGAGTTTCGTTCGTATTCCATTTTGCCTTAAAAAATGCCGGAAGGAAGCCCCAGCAGGCGCCTGCCAGAATACTGGCCACGATCATACATAAGATTACCACACCATTTGGCAGCTTATTTCCGAGGCAGATCATACAGGCTGCGGAAGCAAGTCCTCCGACCAGTACCTGTCCTTCCCCACCAATATTCCAGAACTTCATCTTAAAGGCCGGGGTCAGTGCCAGTGCAATCAGCAACAGAATAGAGACATTCTGAAAGGTAATCCACGTCTTACGGACAGAACCGAATGCACCGGTAAAGATCGAACGGTATACCTCAATCGGATTAATACCGGTTGTGATCGTCGTAATAATTCCGCATAGAATCAACGCAAGAAGAATAGCCAGGGCCCTGATTCCAAGTGCCTGATGCAATGGCAGGGTATCCCGCTTTACAATATGAAAAAGAGGTTCTTTATTCTTCTCCTTCATGGTTCTTTTCACCTCCCACTTTAGTCATCATCATTCCGACCGTATTTTTATCTGTTGTTCTGGCATCCACAATGCCACTGACCTGTCCGCCGCAAAGCACCAGAATTCTATCAGATAATTCCAGCAGCACATCCAGATCCTCCCCGACGAAGATTACGGAAACCCCTTTCTTCTTCTGCTGGTTTAACAGATCATAAATCGTATAGGAAGAATTAATATCAAGTCCGCGCACTGCATATGCCGTTAATAATACGGTAGGGGCAGATGCAATTTCACGTCCAACCAGCACCTTTTGTACATTACCTCCGGATAACCGCCGTACCGGTGTTGAAATCCCCGGAGTTACCACCTCAAGACTCTCAACAACATCATTCGCCAGCTGCCTGGGCTGCTTCCGGTCTGTAAACGGAGAATGTCCCTGCCGGAAGGAACGAAGCATCATATTATCCGCCAGATCCATATTTCCTACCAGTCCCATTCCAAGACGATCCTCCGGAACGAAAGAAAGGGAAACTCCCAGCTCTGCAATCTTCTTCGGATCCATACCGATCAGCATTTCCCTGGAACCATCATCCTCTACATAAGCAATGGTTCCGGCTTCCGTAACCTGAAGTCCGGCAATCGCTTCTAAAAGCTCCTTCTGTCCACAGCCTGAAATTCCGGCAATACCAAGAATTTCTCCACTGTTCGCAGTAAAGGAAACATCCTGCAGCTTCACAACGCCCTCTTCATTACGGACTGTCAGGCCTTCCACCTCAATACGGGGTTTAGGATTCACCGGATCAGGCCTGTCTATATTTAACGTTACCGTATGACCAACCATCATGTTCGTCATTTCCGTTACATTCGTATCCTTTGTTTTCATACAGCCGATATACTGTCCGCTTCGAAGAACAGCCACACGGTCTGAAAGCGATTCTACTTCATGCATCTTATGGGTAATGATGACAATCGCTTTTCCATCATCACGCATCTTCCGAAGAACACGGAACAGCTTTTCCGTTTCCTGCGGAGTTAAAACTGCCGTAGGCTCATCCAGAATCAGGATGTCTGCACCACGATACAATACCTTAACAATTTCCACGGTCTGCTTCTGCGAAACCGACATATCGTAAATCTTCTGCTTCGGATCTACCTCAAAGCCATATTTCTGACAAATTTCTTCCACTCTTTTAGTGGCTTCTTTTAAATTCAGTTTACCGGGGAGTCCGAGAATAATGTTTTCCGTTGCCGACAACACATCGATCAGTTTGAAATGCTGGTGCACCATACCAATACCCAGATCAAAGGCATCCTTGGGTGACCTGATTACCTCTTCCTTTCCATTGATAAAGATCTGGCCTTCATCCGGAAAATAAATTCCGGAAAGCATATTCATCAATGTGGTTTTACCACTACCATTTTCTCCAAGCAGCGATAAAATTTCACCCTTATAAATATCCAGATTCACCTTATCATTTGCAATTACGGATCCAAAGGTCTTCGTAACATTTCGCATTGAAACTGCTGCGGTTTTGGTTTCCATTATCTGTCTCCCTTCAACTTAAGTAAGCATTAAGTGTTTAAAAAGCGGCGCGGCGAAATTCGCTGCGCCGCTTTTGGCATTATTTGTTCTGTCAAAAAACCGACTAAATTGTAAATTACCTTCTATGGAATTAGAATGCGGTATCCAACAGGGTAATTCCATCGATCTGTACGTTGAAGTACGGAGCGGAACGGAACTGGATATCGGATTCATGGAAGTATCCGTCAAGAACTACCTCATGATCCGGAGTATAATCCGGGTCGGTATCTACATCAGCCTCGAAGCTGCTTAATTCAGCACCCTTTACGGTGAAGGTTGTAATATCAAATACGTGTACCTTACCTGCAATCAGATCAGCCTTAGCTGCATCAATTGCTTCCTGGGTTCCTGCTGCAACAGAAGAGCCAAGCTCTGTAAGCTCAACAGATCCTGTGTCAAGAGAGCCAGCCCAGTCAGTATCAATTGCATTACCGGCTGCTACACAGTTGATGGCATATTCAAAATAAGGCTCCCAGTTGATCTTGGAGGATACAAGGAAGGTATTCGGACATGCACTTGCGGTGCTGCCGTTATAAGATACATTAGGAACACCTGCTGTCTCACATGCGGTAGGAGCACCCATGGAGTCTGCATGCTGGCTGATTAATACACAGCCATCCTCAATCAGCTTATTAGCGCCTTCCTTCTCAGCAGTCTCATCATACCAGGAACCGGTAAAGGTTACTTCCATGGTAACGGAAGGACATACGGAGCGGGCACCTAAATAGAAGGAGGTATATCCGGAAATAACCTCTGCATAGGTAAATGCACCAACATAACCCATCTTGGCCTGATCAGCAGTGATGTCACCATTGTCGATCATCTCATTTAACTTCATACCTGCAACGATACCTGCAAGATAACGTCCATCATAAATGGAAGCAAATGCATTGTGGAAATTGGAAAGGTTCTCTGTATGAGCCTTGGTTCCGGTTGCATGGCTGAACTGTACATCAGGGTATTCCTTGGCAGCCTCAATCACATAATCCTCATGTCCGAAGCTGTCTGCAAAAATAAAGTTACATCCTGCATCTGCAAGCTCACAGGCTGCATCATAGCATTCCTGTCCTTCAGGAATATTGGTCTTAATTAAATATTCAATGCCAAGCTTCTCACAAGCTTCCTTGGCAGCATTTAAAAAGTTCAGGTCATAGGTAGAATTCTCATCATGTAAGAAGATAAATCCGGCCTTAACACCTGTTACCTGTGCCGCATCTTCTGTAGCTTCCTCTGCATCTGCAGTCTCCTCAACTGCTGCATCATCAGCTGCTGCTTCATCGGTTGCTTCTGTGGCTGCTTCGGTTCCGGTAGTGGCATTCGTATCTGTGGAAGATGCACATCCAGCGAGAGTAGCGATTGCCAGAGCCATAACGGTAAGCAGACTTACGACTTTCTTTCTCATAATTTCTCCTCCTGTGTGTTCCCGTTTACCGGGTGGTTTAAACAATAGCAGTATAGGCATTCTGAACTGCCATTGTCAAGCGATTTTCCAAAAAACATGATAAAAACTAACGGAAAACGATTTCACCGGTCGCTGCATCCATACTCTCTACAATGGCAAGGGACTCAACACGCACTCCCTTCTCACGGATCAGGTCACCGCCCTTCTGGAATCCCTTCTCCACTGCAATGCCGATTCCCTCGACCGTGGCACCTGCATCCTCCACAATCTGTAAAAGTCCCTCAAGTGCACAGCCATTTGCCAGGAAATCATCAATAATCAAGATATGATCCTCCGGCTTAATAAACTTCTTTGACACAATCACATCATAGATTTTTTTGTGGGTAAAGGACTGGATCTTCGTAGAATATACTTCTCCGTCAATGTTTAATGACTGCGTCTTCTTCGCAAAGACAACAGGAACATGAAAATGCTGGGCCGCCACGCACGCAATCCCGATACCGGAAGCCTCAACGGTTAAAATCTTTGTGACCGGACGGTCTGCAAAGAGCCGTGCCCATTCCTTTCCCATCTCATTAAACAGCTCAATGTCCATCTGATGATTTAAAAAAGAATCTACCTTTAATACATTGCCTTCTTTTACTACTCCGTCCTCACGGATGCGTTCTTCCAGTAATTTCATGCCTGTGCAGTCTCCTCTTATGATCATTTCCCGATTTCTTTAAACGGGATGCTTCTATTATAAATAGGTCACAGATACTTTTTCAAGTCACGATTTACGAAAAACAACCTTCTGTTGTAAATAATAGCTTGCAAAAAATAAAACAGTATCTACCACGATCTTCACCACTGCCTCCGGAAGAACCGGGAGCAGCAGCACTCCGCCGGTACAAAGCAAAGCACTCATGGTCATCTGCACAACCGCAAGCAATGCATATTCCAGTGCTGCTTTACAGGGATTTTCCCTGCTTTTGAATACCACCTTATAATTAACCGCATAATTGTATGTTGCAGAAACGATCCTGGCAAGCACCGTGCATAATGCAACATAACCGGCCACACGGTTACGCAGGAAATGACACAGAATCGTAAACAGCAGCAGATCAATGATGCTCGAAGAAAACGATGCCAGGGAATATTTGAGAAATCTCTTTCCCAGGATAGCATAAATTTTCGCCGAATCCGAAACCGTCCGGAAATGGGTCTGATGATTCTCTTTGGAATCATAAATGGTCTCAATCGGAAGCTCAAGAATCGGATAATTGGCAGATGCATCCAGCAGCATCTGCATTTCGAACTCGAACCGGTCATAGGAAACGCCAAGCATTTCCTTCATAAGACCAAGTGGAATTCCTCTTAAGCCCGTCTGGGTATCATGGACCTTCGTACCTGCAATATAAGAAAATACAGACATCGTGATCGTATTTCCAAAGCGGCTCTTCCACGGAATCTCGTCTCCATCAAAGGTGCGCATGCCAAGAATCAGGGATTCCGGATGCTTATCAAGTCCCTGCGCAATGCTCTCAATCGCAGCTGCACTGTGCTGTCCGTCCGAATCTGCGGTCACACAGCCGGCTGCATCCGGGAAATGCTCTAAAACATAGGCAAATGCTGTTTTCAAGGCCCGTCCCTTTCCCCGGTTTACCTCATGGGAGAGAAGGATCAGCTTTTCCTGAAGCAGCTCCTTTGCCCGGTCAAAAAAAGTCTGATATACCGGACCGCTTCCATCATTTACCAGTAAAACCGGTCCGAACGGATAATCCCTCAAGGTATTCAATAGTTGTAAAAGTCGTTCATCCGGTTCATAGGATGGAATAATCAATGGGATCATACCCTGTTTACCTTTCACCTTTCATTTATCCACCAATAAAGGATACCAAAACCTTTAGTATTCCGGCAAGCAGCATCACCTGAACAGGATTCATATGCTTTTTCTGCAACAGAAAAACACAGAGTCCGAAGATTACGATCAGGCTCCACTTCGTTCCTGCCAGGGTAATCACTGCATCATTTCCCCAGAATGCTGTTATCAGAATCGAAATTCCGGCAGCGGCAATCATTGCCACAATACATGGACGGAGCGTCATTAACACACTTTGGAACAGATTAAGGCTCCGGTATTTCAGGTAGAGCTTTGCAATCATCGTAACAATAATACAGGAGGGAAGAATACTCCCTGCGGTTGCCACGAAAGCCCCACCGACACCTGCAATCCGCAATCCGATAAATGTAGCGGAATTTACGACGATCGGCCCAGGCGTCATCTGGGAAATCGTAATCAGATCCGTAAATTCGGACATCGTGAGCCACGGATGCTGTATGACAACCTGCTCTTTAATCAGCGGAAGCACCGCATAACCACCACCGAAGCCAAACAAGCCCATCTGAAAAAAGCTTAAGAAGAGTTCAAGATAAATCATCCCCGTGCCTCCTCTTCTTTATCAGTCCGCGGATAAGCCCTATGAAACCACCTGCAAGAATCAGATAAACCACATTAATCTGTAGAAAAGCTGATAATACAAAGCTTACCAGCATAATTGTGATGGAAAGCCGGTTTTTACCATGTACAATTCCCACTCCCATCTCATAGGTCACACAGGTAATTACGGCTCCAACACCTGCCTGCATTCCCTCCAGCATCTGACTGACAAAATAATTGTCCCGGAAGGCCTCATAACAGACGGAAACAATGGAAATAATGATAAAGGGAGGAAGGATCGTCCCCAGAATGGAAACCAGTGCACCTGTTAAACCCGCCAGCTTATAACCGACAACAATCGCTCCGTTTACCGCCATCGGTCCCGGTGCAGACTGCGCAATGGCAATCAGATCCAGCATTTCCTCTTCCTTAATCCACCCGCATTCATCAACAAACTTTTTCTTCATCAGGGAAACAATGACATATCCCCCTCCGAAGGTAAAGGCACTTAAATACAGTGTAGACAGAAATAATTTTAATAACATTTTATTTCGGGATTCCATAGAATTCCTTCCCCACATCGCTTTTATTTATTTGTCTGTTTTATTTTACTTATTCATTCTCGACAATCATCTGGCATACCTTCATCGCTTCCAGTGCCTGTAAATGGCTTTCCCTGGTAACGCCTGCACAGCAGGATGCATCCACATGAATCGGAAGCTCCGGGAAGAATGCTTTCAGTACCATCGCATTCGAAATCACACAGATATCCGTACACAGGCCGACAAGGGTAATGCTTTCAATTGCTTCCTGATCAGAAAGAGTTCGGATCCTTTCCGGTAACCGGCTGCTGCCAAAGGTTTCTTTTATAATCGGCTCCGTAGAGATCAGATCTGCGATTTCTTTGCGGATCTGCCAGCCTTCGGTATTTATGATACAATGTGGAACGGGAAGATTCTTTCCTTCCTGTGTCGTCAGATAATTCTCATAATGGGTATCCTGCGTAGCAAATACCGTTCCGTCAAATCCCTTAATCTTCGCTATCACCTTCGGAACAATCGCAGCTGCTTCTGCCGTTCCCAATGCTCCGTCAATAAAATCATTCTGCATATCAATGACAATCAGTAATTTCATTTGATTATATCTCCCCCAATCTTTCTCTTCTCTGCAATAAATCCCTGTCATTACCGTTCCGGCTATTATTTTCTATCATAGCATGAAAGAATCTGATGCGTAAAGTGGTCTTGACAATTGTATCTTCAAAGAACAGAATATACTGTAACAGTTCAGCCATTCAGAAATGATTGTGCAAGATGACCGTGGGAGCTTGCTCATTAAGGGCAGCTTATACAAGCATTTCTGCATGGTTGAACTGTTACAATATACTTAATTTGATAACATGTCTGAGGTGAAATAAGATGAAAACAGGATTAATTTTAGAAGGAGGCGCCATGCGCGGTCTCTTTTCTGCGGGAATCATGGATGTGATGATGGAAAACGGAATTGCCTATGATGGAGTAATCGGTGTTTCTGCCGGTGCCGCATTTGGCTGTAATTATATATCCGGACAGATCGGCCGTTCCATCCGCTACAACCTGAAATACTGTAAGGATAAGCGTTACGGTGGTCTTTATTCCCTGCTTACAACCGGCGACATCTATAATAAAGATTTCTGCTACAGTGAGATTCCTTTGAAGTACGATCCTTTTGACTTTGCAGCCTTCGAAAGCAGCCCGGCTGCATTTTATGTGGTGTGCACCGATGTAGAAACCGGTAAACCCGTTTATCACCGGTATACCGGGCGTAAGGATCATGGCTTTGACTGGATCCAGGCTTCTGCTTCCATGCCGCTCGTCTCAAGGATTGTAACTATTGACGGTCAGAAGCTCTTAGATGGCGGGGTGGCTGATTCCATTCCGGTCCGCCGGTTTGAACAGATGGGATTCAACCATAATGTCATTATTCTTACGCAGCCGAAGGATTACCGCAAGAGCCCAAACAGCCTGATGCCGCTCATCCGTCACAAATACAGGGCTTATCCGGAATTTATCAAAACAAATGAAAACCGGCACCTTGTTTATAATGATACCCTGGATTATATTATTGAGAAGGAAAAAGAAGGCTCCGTCTTTGTCTTCCGACCTGACGAAGCCCTCCCTGTCAGCCGTGTGGAAAAGGATCCTGTAAAACTACAGGCAACCTATGACCTTGGCCGCAAAGCCGGTGAAGAAAAGCTTGCAGACTTAAAAGCATTCCTTACATAACCCGGCGTCTGTGTCTGAGCCATAGCATAAACAGTACAAAACCTCCTGTAAGAGCTGCACAGATAGAAATTCCTATCCATCCCGGCACTCTGCTCCTGTCTGTCTGCGGAGGATTCATCTCCTCCGGTGTTATCCAGCCCATCTGCCCATTTGGGGTCATACCCTGCACCAGCTTATACTTATCAATGAAGTGATGAAGCATGGCAGCAATCTCCGCCCTGGAAACCGGATCCTGCATAGCGGACAGGACATCAGCTTCTTCCCGTATCAATCCATTGCTGACCGCCCACAGCACAGCCTTTCCTGCGTCATCCATGGTACTGTCCATATCCTTCAGCTCCTCCTGACTTCCCTTAATACTTATATCGTAGCCCTTGTATTGCGCATAACGGTAGAACATGACTGCAAGCTGTTCCCAGGTGATGGGATCCCCGGGTCCGAAGCTGTCCTTGTTGTAACCGCTTAAAATATCATTCTCTGCGATCCATGCAATGGCATCTGCGTACCGCGCCCCGTCTTCCACATCGGCAAAGCTGTTTTTAACCTTCGGTGCAGGGCTGCCCTCCATACGCCAGAGAATTTCTGCCATCCTGCCGCGCGTCTGCGTTTCATAGGGGCCAAACTGTGTGCTGCTTATACCCTCCATCAATCCGTTTTCATAAACAAACATAACGTCATCATAGAACCAGTCGTCTTCGGAAACATCGGTAAACGGGTTATTTCCTTCTTCTGCCTCTTCGTCCGCAGCAGGCTGGTCACCGGTGATCGTCGTGGTATCGCGTATATCCTGCCACTCCCTTAATAGGATGCTGTCCTTTGGCGTCGTACGCCTGGTATTCTCTGCACCGGGTTTGATACCCGAAGCCGGTTCTGTACCGGGTGTCGCAGAAAACGGACTTGCAGGAGCTGTACCGGCTCCATTATTGGTGCCGGAATCCGTATGGGATGCAGATGCTGTGCCACTGTTTTCCGGCTGTGACGGGATTCCGGTGTTTTCATTCACCGGATCAGGGGCTGTCTGTCGTAATATCATGGCAAGCTGTGGTGTGGAGCTGTTGTCTGCATCATCCTTAGCATAAAGGAATAAGGATCTGTCCGTATCTCCCTCCGGCAGCGTTCCGGTAATGGCAAAGCTGCCGTCACTTTCGGCATAGACGCTTCCACTGTCATATACGACCTCGCTTCCGGCCTCTGTCATTCCGGTGATGGTATACGCACCGGTGCTCCGGTTGGCGAAGAAGATCGGACTGGTGAGCGTGAGCACGGGATCTGTCTTATCCATATTCACCAGAAGGAACTCACTGGTTACATCTTTGCCCTTTATTCCACTCACGCAAAGCATTAGGCTTCCGGTAAAATTGGGGATCGTAAATGTATTGTTTCCATCTCCCGTAAGCTCCTGATCTGTATCCATCCGTGTGACCTGAATACGCTCTGCTTCCCCACAGGTCACAGTAAGGGAATTGGTATTTCCTCCTACATAAGCCTGGAATACACGATTCGCATCCCTGGTGCAGGCAATACCGTTTACAGCAAGTGAAATGTTAAGTGGTGTGTATTTCGGCAGATTTTCTTCATTGGAGCTTGTTTCCGAACTGTAATACTTTCCCTTCCCTTTCTCTATCGTTTTTTCTTTGTAGGCACGCACTCCGATCTTATAGTCCTTATCAGCGGTAAGATTTTCTGCGGGAGCAGAAGCAGCTTCACCCTCGCCGTTAAAGGAAACAGCACTTCCACCTACAGTCAGTGCCATATCGATGGTATTCCTGTCGGCACCAAGATCGTACCCAAAGCCCGTATCCTTCCAGTCTGTACCATCCTTCTGATAGATGGTCACATGATAGCCGTCAGCACCGGCAACCGGATCCCATTCGGCACGCATAACCTCATTACCGATAAATTCCAGCGTAGCCGTCGAAGGAGCAGCAGGCTGCATGGTATTCTTATAAGAGATCGGCGCACTAAACTTCTGATGATCAATAGCTGCAAGTGTAGTCACCTTTTTTCCGCCCTCAAGGGTAAATTCCTTTTCTGTCATCAGGAACGATGTTGCATAATAAGTACCCGTAGGCAGAAGCTCGCCGCTATCAGGAAGGCTGACGGAGAGATTGTCCGTGTCCGTGTCTGTTACGGTCTGTTCGTCCACCAGATAGGCAGCATCACCCTCGGTGCTTCCCAGATAGGTACGCAGCACATAGGTTTTTCCGTTTTCGGGATACTTCACCTTGCCGGTAAGGTTATTGGTGTTCTGTGTCAGCTCCAGCTTTTCAAACGGTTCAACTGTAAACCCTTCTTCATCGGAAAAGCTCAGCGTACCAGTGTTAACCGAATATGTACCGCCTTCCTTCAGACGAAGGAGTACCAGGCGATAGCAGTTGCCATCATCTTCCGTCTTCTTCATATCACCTGTGCTTGCCGCATTAATGTCTGCTGCAGGATCAATTTTTTTGTCCTCACCTACCCAGTAGACCGTGAGATCTTTACTATCCTTCTGAACCTTCAGAACCTGTTTGATCTCCTCCTCCGTGAGGCTGTTGTCAAATGCCAGCAGGATATACGGTGTTTCATCTGCACCGGCATTCACTGTGATCTCTTTCGTTACAGCTCCTCTGTTTCCAAGAACAACCGGCTCTTCTGTCTGCAGAGCTCCGGTTTTCTCATCGTCTTCCGACAAAGTACCCTCTGCAGAACCGGTTCCCTCACCGTTCTCCTGTGATGTGCCCTGGGTTGTTCCGCTGCCTTCGGTATTCTCCTGTAATGCACCCTGGGTTGTTCCGCTTCCTTCAGTATTCCCCTGCGGTGTGCCCTGGGCTGTTCCGCCACCTTCGGTATTCTCCTGTGATGTGCTCTGGGGTGTTCCGCCACCTTCGGTATTCTCTTGTGATGTTCCCTGGGTTGTTCCGCTTCCTTCGATATTCGCCTGCGGTGTACTTATTACAGGAACAGCTGCTTCATTATTTGCCTGCAATGCTCTCATTACAGGAGCGGCTGCCTCGGTATTCTCCTGTGGTGCACTCTGCACAGAAACAGTCACCGCATTATTTTCCTGCGGAAGACTCTGTCCAGAGACCATACTTTCGCTGCTTTCCTGCTCTCCGGACATGCTCTGTCCGGTTCCGGTTCCTTCACTGCTTTCCTGTTCCCCGGACGTGCTCTGTCCGGTTCCGGTGCCTTCACCGCTTTCCTGTTCCCCGGACGTGCTCTGCCCGGTTCCGGTGCCTTCGCCGCTTTCCTGCTCTCCTGCTGTGCTCTGTCCTGTTCCGGTTCCTTCACCGCTTCCCTGTTCTCCGGACGTGCCCTGCCCGGTTCCGCTTCCTTCACCGCTTCCCTGTTCTTCGGACGTGCCCTGCCCGGTTCCGGTGCCTTCACCGCTTTCCTGCTCTCCGGACGTGCTCTGCCCGGTTCCGGTATCCTCGCTGGGCTCCTCTTCATCCTCCATGGAAAGGCTGCTCAGCAAGTCAGAATCCTCACTCATCAGAGAAACACTCTGTACCACCGGTGTCACGCCATGGTCTTCCCAATTCCACTTCGGCAGCTTTTTCAGCCACTTCATTTCAATATCCCAGCCGCCGCCCTGTTTGAAGTCGGTCTTCACAATCTGAGGCACCAGCACCCATACCCGCGCATCGAAGATGTACACATTTACTCCTGCCATTGCGCCGAGATAAATATCAACATTCTTAAATGCCTCCTTCATGCTTTCGTTGACGGTGGTTCCCCGGATGGGAACGGTCGTCTGCCCACCCATGATGAGGTTGATATCCGTTGAGGCCAGTTTTAAGCCACCAATCCACTTAATCTTTTCAGGGATCTGCACAGCTCCCTTGACAATGCCATTGGCGCCGATGCCAAGATAGAGTCTGTCCTTTGCGTTATTCACACCACCAAAGGCACCCATTTCCATGGAGGTATTCAGAACCAATATATCAATTTCCGTACTGGGCAGCGCAGCTTCCAGCTCCTCGGAGCCGGAAAAATAGAAGCCCTGATATTCCTCACCCTTATAGTTCCGTTTCTGTCCGTTAACCTTCAGGGAATAGCCAAAGCTTTTAATGACTTTGACATTCGGACTACCCACAAGTCCCACTTCGGATGCCTTCAGTGTGAACTCGCTGGGACCAATGATCACATCTCCCTTTCCTTCGACGAGGTGGAGATAGGTACCCTTCAGCGTACCCCGCAGCTTAATGGGCGGAATGCCAAAATAGTTGCCGTTCACTGTGGCAGCCAGATCCTTGAAGCCTGCTCCGCCACCGTTGAGCTGTCCCACAGGCACCGGCGGAATCAGTACAATACCCGGGCTGGAAGCAACATAGAAGTACAGTTCATCAGGGATCAGTACACCGTTATTGGCTCGTTCCAGTGCCAGATTCGCTTCAGTTTCAAAGAGATCAAAAACATTCAGCTCCAGCTCAAAGGCATATCGTTCCTCGCCTTCAAAGGTGTTGACCTCGCCCTTAACCTTGGCAAGCTCCAGCGCCAGCATGGTGGCTGTGTCAAAGCTGCCTGTGGCATGTACGCCATTCAGCTGGAATCCATAGGTTTTTTTGCCGTTCACGTTCTTTTCCTTCAGTCCGTAGCCCAGCTTTTCCAGAGAAAATTCTGCGCCGTCAAGGACAGTCCTGAACCCGATATCACCACTGAATATAAGGTTCCCCGAAGCATCGGCAGCAGCCTTTTTAAGCTTTACCTTAGGTTAGGGAATTTCCCCTTAAATACTTAGTGTAGGGAATATCCACATAAATAAGAGCATCGTTCTTTTCGGGAACGATGTCAAACACAAAGCCCTCCTTCTTAAGAGAGATACTCAGACTGTCGTTTGCACCGCTTTTTGGCTGGTAAAACTTGAAGGTCGGTGCGCTGAGATGTACCCCGCTCTGCACCACTCTTCCATCGCTATGGATAATAAGCTTTCCGTTCTTTGGCCATGTTGCCGTGACAGAGGGTGAGAGCAATGCTGCTCCCCCTGTGAAGGTAAAGGAACTGCCGTCAGTACTTTCATAGTCACCATTGATAAGAGCGACAGGATTACCATATTGCTTTTTCAGCTCTGCAAGTGCCGTATCATCCGCAACATACTTCACCGTTACGCCGCTGCCGCCGGAAAAGACAGCCAGCCGTTTGGCGGTAATGGAGGTATCGACTTTATCCGGCTCTGTTGGAAGATTTTCCGACTTGTCCACCAGATCACGATAGCCCCAAAGAAAGTGCATTGCATCCTCATCAATATTTTCCTTCTCAAAGGCCATACCAGTGTTGCTTTTGCACAGCACGGATGTGGTTTGCGGCTTTCCGTTTGGCTGTACATCTGCGAACGGCGGTAAATTGACTTTGATCCGCTCTCCCGCGGTGGAGGTAATGTCCTTTGCGTAGTACTCCGACAATCCTACAAAGGGGTTTGCCCAGCTGTAACCGTCCACGTAGGCCTCTGTGATGTATACGCCATCCAGATCACCCGACTGGTAATAGCCCTTGGGCACAGTCCGCGTATGAATATCTTTCACGGGTGCGGTGAGGGTGACGCTTTCAGAGGTAATCGTCGGATTTTCCCCCTCCGGCACGGTAATACGCCTCAATTTCACAGTGGGGCCATTCTGCGTTTCGAGATTGGCATTATGACCCATCGCCGTAAAGCCGCTCAGGGTATAGCCCCATGTAAAAAGCGGGTCACCCCACAAAGTCCCGGAACTTATATTATTGATGAATACGTCGCTGACTGTTGTCAGCACGCCCCATGTGGCCTGACCGGAGCCGGACGTATCATCCTTGAGCTGTACAAGCTCGTAGTAGGCTGTCACCGTTGCATCAACTTTCGTTCCCGCCCGCAGGGTATACGTTGCCTTAATGGCAGGGGCATTCCCCTGGGGTGTTTTTTTTACATATTCCGCCTGCTTCAGGAGCATATCCATGCTCTCAACACTCTCCACGCCATAGCGATAGGTCGTAATCGTACAGTACGGCGTCTGTCTGGTGAGCTCCCCACCCGCAGCCTCCGTGGGAGACGTCGTGAGATATGCGCCTCCGGACTTTCCATCCTGATGCAGTGTCACACGGATATAATCGTTCTGCAGCACAAGTGAGCCGTCCTGTTGTTTAATCTGCTGTACAGTTCCTCCGGCATCCTTTGCCGGATAAATACTTCCTGCAAATGCCATTGCCTCCGCAGGCAGCAGACCAACCAACAGACTGAGCATCATGCACATAGCCAATAGTGTTCTGATGAATCGTTTTTTCATTGGTTTGTTCCTTTCTGTTCCTTCATGCTGTATTCCTACATCGATTTTTCTGTAAATGTGGCTTGAAAAAAATCTTCACTTATATAGGTACATGAAAATGAAAAAACTCTCACCCCGAACATAAAATTTTTCAGGAAAATATAACCAAAAATTTGACCAAAATTTTAGCAATTTTTGCCAAAATTAAGAGCCGCCCAAAGGCAGCTCTCAGAAAATGTAAATATTCAGTCAGGAGAGAACACCAAAGGCGAACTTTCCTGTAAAGAAATAAAAAGTTCGCCTGCGAACTCTTCACGCACGAGCGGTATTGCAAAACAAAACCCTAACAACAGCTATCCGTTTTTAATCTTTTCTGCAGATACGAAAGGCTCTGTAAATATTCCTCATCCGAATGAAGATGCTCAATGATCATCGGCATGTCTGGATTTTCTGCTGTTGCAAGCTGTGCATATTTCTCCAGAGGTAACGTTCCTTCCCCACAGGCGCACTCCCTCAGCTGGAAGGTAAATTCATTCAATAAAAGAACATCCTTAATGTGGCAGCTTAATATCCTTCCCTTCAGCTTCGAAAAGCATTCTTCCATAAATTCCTCTGCGAAGAAATAACGCTGCGGGCAATTTACCATATTAATAAGATCCATATGCACACCAAAGGCCTCTCTGTCTACATCCCCGATCAGACGGAGATATTCATCAGGACCTGTCGGAATCATCCAGGGCATTGGCTCAATACTGAACTTCGTATTCACAGGATTTGCTTCATCAATAATGTGCTGTATGGAATCGACCGCCATTTTCCACGTCTCCTTGGAAAAATTCCCGGGATATCCACCATCCCAGATCGGTCCATGCGGTGTACCAACAATATTCACACAGCATTTTGCACCAATCTCATCCGCCATTTTCAACTGATTGATCGAGTAAGCAACTGCCTCTTCCCGTTCCCTGTTATCCACAGCAAGAACATTTTTCCAAATGCCAACCTCGGCAATGATTAACCCTTCCTGTTCCGCAGCCTTCCGATAAGCATCAATGGTTTCCGGGGAAGCTTCACAGTTCACCGGAAACACAACGGATCCGCATCCGAGTTCTCTATGCTTCTTTGCCCACTGCTGCGGGGTTTCATGTGCCAAAGGAACAGACAATCCTATTTTCATAATGCATCCTCCATCTTTTGTAAAGATTAATTGTAACTATTCAATATATTGATACCTACAATTTATTCTAAGCTCTGAACCCCATCAGAAATGACGGTAATGAATCACCGAGGGATCAATCTCCTTTAAGGATTTTGCTCCGGTTCTTGCCATGATACTCATCAGCTCCCGGTTCATTTCATTCATACGGTTGGTAACACCTGCTGCACCATCCTTTAAGGGACCCATCAGTTCGCGTCCGACACACACTGCATCTGCGCCCAGTGCCAGTGCCTTAAAGACATCCATGCCACTCTCAATCCCACAATCTACGAAAACAGGGATCTGTCCATCTACTGCTTTTACAATTTCAGGCAGAATCATCAGTGGAGGTACGGCATACTGCATAATTCCATGGTGATGGGAAACAAGAATTCCCGATACACCTGCCTTCACACATTTCTCAGCATCCTTCGCGCTCAGCACACCCTTTACAATAAATGGTACAGATGATGCTTTCACATAATTTTCCAGATCAGAAGCTGTCTTTGCATGCATCGGCAGACCACATACCACATCATATTCCCCATTTCCGGCAAAGCAGTGGTCAATATCCATCCCAACAGCAAATGCCCCATGTTCGGCAGCATGCCGGATCTTGTGATAAATCACTTCATCCTCTCTGTGCGGTTTAATGATTTTTACTGTTCTGGCTCCGGTTGCAAGAATCTGCTCCAGTTCATCATCTTCCCCCATGCCAACCCAGTGCACCGCTCCTGCATCCTTCGCACCCTTTCCAAACTCTGCCATGGCATTATCACAAATTTCATGCAGATGGGAAAGTGCTGCTGTCATAATCGGAGTTTCAAATGTCTCTCCATATAATTCCATCTTCGTAGAAGGAAGATCGGAATCCCAATACCGGGTTTCCAACAATATGGAATCAAAATAATCTCTCGTAATCTGATTGGAATCACTTCTGCTGCTCATACATCTTCATCTCCTCTTTTGCCTTTTCCAAAACTGCGATCAGCTTATCGCACCATGCATCAAATTCCGGATCTTCCACCTGGCATTCCGGATGGGAAAGAACATAATCCACGGTATTCCGGATTCCCTGCTCCATACGGACATTCATGCACAGACCGGGAACTGCGTTCTTCAGCTTCTTATTATCAAATACTACGGTATTTGCCTTATCACCAGTCAAGGCTCCTTCAAAATCATACGGTCCTGCTGCATCAAGATATGCAGATGAAACATAGTAAGGCTTGTATTCAACATGCAGTGCATCCGCCACAGCCTGATAAATCTGATTCCAGGTCACAGACTGATCGCTCGTAATCTGAAATGCTTCACCGATCGCCATCGGATTTCCCATCAGACCCGTAAATCCCTTTGCGAAATCAGAATTGTGGGTAACGGTCCAGAGGGAGGTTCCATCCCCATGAACGATCACCGGTTTTCCCTCCAGCATTCTCTTTAAAACCTGAAAGCTTCCTTTATCTCCATGAACTCCAATAGGAACATTTCTCTCATCGTATGTATGGCTCGGACGGATAATCGTAACCGGGAATCCATTTTCACGATACATTTTCATTAAAAACTCTTCACAGGCAATCTTATTTCTGGAATATTCCCAATGAGGATTGGAAAGCGTCGTTCCTTCTGTAATGCGATAATCCATAACCGGCTTATGATAGGCAGATGCAGAACTGATGTACATATACTGCTTCGTCTTTCCGGCAAATAACCGGTAATCCCGCTCCACCTGCTCCGGAACAAATGCGATAAAATCACACACCACATCAAAATTCATTCCGGCTATCTTCTCTGCAACCTCCTGTTCCTTGCTGATATCGGCAACAATCTGCTTTACCTGCCCGTCCAATACATTCTTACGGCTCCCCCGGTTCAGAAGATACAGCTCCCAGCCCTGTTCCACCAAAAGTCTGGAAATCGCCATACTGATTGTTCCTGTTCCTCCAATAAAAAGTGCTCTCATGTCATTACCTCCTGTATAAATTGTATTTGTATTTCCTTTCTTATCTCCATTCAAAGGTGACCATGCCAATGATATAAACTGCCAGAATACATACCGGCACAACAACACCAAAGATCGGTTTCATCCATGGTCTGATCTTTAGTCCCTTACCCTTATTTGCTTCTTCCATAAGATGATCAAATCCCCAGCCAAAACGCCTGCTGGTACAAAATAGCGAAATCGTCATGGCTCCCAGCGGAAGAATATTGTTACTTACCAGGAAATCCCAAAAATCCAGCCAGGTAGAGGATGGGGTAAACGGATGGAAGTCAAATACACTGAATCCAAGTGCAGTTGTAAGAGAAAGCAGGAACACCACGATTCCACATACAAGACACCCTTTCTTTCTGGTCCATCCGGTCATTTCCCGCACACAGGCAAGAATGTTTTCACATACCGTAAGCTCTGTGGAGAATGCTGCAAAAACCATGAACATAAAGAACAGACTTCCCCAGACTCTTCCTCCCGGAATATTCTGAAATACCGTTGCCATGGTATCAAACAATAATGCGGGCCCTGCCGTTACCTCCAGCCCATACGCATAGCAGGAAGGGAAAATAATAAGACCTGCCACAATCGCCACAAAAGTATCCAGTGCAATCACATGCACACTTTCTCCCAAAAGGCTTCGGTCATCTCCCAGATAACTTCCGAAAATAGCCATACCGCCCATGCCAACGGACAACGTAAAGAACGCCTGATTCATCGCTGCCACCACAATATTCGGCGTAATATCCGAAAAGTTGGGAACCAGATAAAATTTATATCCCTGTAATGCACCTTCATAGGTACTGCTCTTGATTGCAAGGACTATCATAAGAATAATCAGAAGACACATCATGTATTTCGTTACACGTTCCAGACCGCCCTGTAAATCAAAGGTCAGGATCACAAACCCGACAATAACCGCAATGGCAAGAAATCCGACGTTGATCTGCGGGTTGGAAATCATTTTCGCAAAACCCAGATCTGCGACATCTCCTATTACAAATTTCACAAAATAATAAATCAGCCAGCCGGTCACTACCGTATAAAATGCCATGAGACATACATTCCCCAATAATGCCACATAGCCGTGCAGATGCCACTTCTGACCCTTTTTCTCGAGCTTGTGATACATTCTCACAGGACTTGCCTGCGCTGCCCGTCCCATTGCAAACTCCATCGTCATCGCCGGCATTCCAAGGACAATCAGACAGAGGATATACAGTAATACAAATGCTCCTCCTCCGTTTGTTCCAACCATCCATGGAAATTTCCACACATTTCCACATCCTATCGCGCATCCGGCACTCAGCAGGATAAAACCTAATCTGCTGCCTAATCGTTCTCTTTCCATACCCCTGTATTCCCCTTCCATATATATTGGTGTCTGCTTCGCAGGATATTTGTTCGCTGATAGATGCCTGAAAAACAAATGTCTGCTGCGCAGCCGCTTGTTTTTCTTAGGCATCTATCATATGATACCATATTCCTTATATTGAAGTACAGAAAAACATCCATCACACTTCCATGTAACGGATGTTTCTAAAAATTAATTAAATATTTTAATTTTTATAGCTTTCCCCTGATACTGATTTCCCCGGAATTCAGCCGTTCTGTGCTGCCGTCCTCATACTGCACAATGAGCGCACAGGTATCATCCACCTCTAACGCAAGTGCCCTCCGGCTTCCGGACGGAGCAAGCACTGTGATTTCCTTTCCCACAACAAGGCTTCGTTCCTGATACTTCTTCACATAATCCTTTTTGTCAAACTCCGCATAATAATTCATAAAATGATTTAAAACCCCTGCCACAAGAAGGTTTTTTCCATCATCCTTCTTCCGGTCAAAGATGGCTCCGGCAATATCTTTAATTTCACCGGAAAATCCATCCTCAGGAAGATAGACATTAAATCCGATGCCGACCACCACATATTCCACGCTTCCGTTTTCCATACTGATGGAAGCCTCAGTCAGAATCCCACTGACCTTCCTGCCGTCAATATAAATGTCATTCACCCATTTGATTCCGGGTGTCTGACCGGAAACCTCTTCTATCGTTTCACATGCTGCCACAGCTGCCATGGAAGTAAGATTTGTCAGTTCATTCGTTGCAATTTCCTTCGGACGGAGCAAAATACTTAAATAAATCCCGGTATCCACGGGAGAATAAAAGCTTCGTCCACGTCTTCCTCTTCCTTCGGTCTGCCCGTTTGCAATAATCACATAACCTTCCGGTGTTTCTTCATTTGCCTTCTCCCTGAGCATGGTATTCGTGGAACTGACTTCCGGAAGAACCTGAATGGTAAGCTGCCGGTTCTGCGGATCCAGATATTTCTCAATTCCCTGTACTGAAAGAATATCCGTATTCATTGAAAGCCGGTATCCTTTGTTCGGCACAGCATCAATCACGTATCCATCACTGCGCAGTGCATTGACCGCTTTCCATACTGCCGCACGGGACACCGACAACTGTGCTGCAATCTCTTCCCCCGAAAAATAAATGCCTTTATTTGCCTCAAACAGTGCAAGAATATTTTCCTTCGTGCTCAATTGCGCAACCCCTTTCCTTATATCCAATGAACATTCTCCTCTTTATACTGGTCACGAGGCTCCGGTTCCTCCGCCGGATGACCGATATAAACAATATTTAACGGAATCTGTTTATTCGTAAGTCCCAGAATATCCGCTATTCTCTTCTCAGCATGCTTCTGTGGATGAACGCCGCACCACAGCGAACCAAGTCCCAGTTCTGTCGCTGCAAGCAGAATATTTTCTGTTGCGGCACTGCAGTCCTGAATCCAGTAGGAAGCGTACTGCATCGGAAGTGCCTTTGACAAATTTCCACATACCACAATGGCAGCGGGGGCTGTAATCTTCGAAAACTTCGCAGCTTCACGAAGCTTCTTCAACACTTCCGGATCCGTCACCACATAAAAATCCCATGGTGTTCTGTTGCAGGCACTCGGCCCGGACATTGCTGCATGCAAAAGCTCATCAAGCTGTTCTTTCGAAACCGCATCTTCGGTATATTTGCGGATACTTCTTCTTTTCTGTAAAGCTTCTCTTACTTCCATAATAGCTACCTCATTTCGGACAACTGTCTTTTTTGAAATAAATACCCATAATTATTCAGAATGATTACAGATATTAGATTAATCTAATAATAAAACAATCGCAATACGAATTACAATACAGGAAGTCTTTTTGAGGACAAGGTTTTTTCATAAATTTACGTTGTGATGTAGTTGCCATTTTTAAAAATCTTAACTATAATCTCAATAGTTAAGAACTGTAGAGGAAATATTATGATTAAATTAATTGCCACTGATATTGATGGTACTCTTGTGAAAGATGGTACCCTGCAGATTGATGCAGAATATATGACTGTCATTGATAAATTAATCCGGAAAGGCATCCATGTCGTTGTCTGCTCCGGGCGTCAGTTTGTCAGTGAGAAGAAGCTGTTTTCCCCGATCCGGGATGAACTGCTCTATATTACAGATGGGGGAACTGTTGTCAGAACTCCGAACGAAATCCTGCAGGTTTCTACGATGCCGGAGGAGGTCTGGAAGGGAATGTGCCGGATGGTTCATGAAAATCTGCCGGACTGTGACAGCTATATCTCCACACCGGATATGGGTTATGCCGAAAATGAAAACAGCCAGATGTTCCGCTGGCTGAGAGATTCCTATGGTTATGATATCTGTGCGGTTAAGGATCTGATCGCCTGCTCTCCGGCAGATGTGATCAAATTTACCGTTTATCACCCCTCTGCCTGTGAGGAAAAGTGTGCTCCTGTTTTCACGCCGACATGGAAGGATCAATCCCTTCTTGCCTGCTCCGGAAGGGAATGGATAGACTGCAATCCACTTGGTGTCAGCAAATGGACTGCTCTGTCTTATTTGCAGAACTATCTGGGTATTCTCCCGGAAGAAACCTGTACGTTCGGAGATAATCTGAACGATATGGAGATGCTGGAAAACGCAGGACTTAGCTTTGCTGTTTCCAACAGCCGCGAGGAAGTCCGTAATGCCGCCAGAGAAATCTGCCCTCCCTACTGGGAAAATGGTGTCCTGCAGGTATTGAAGCGGTTTCTGTAAGCCACTACAGCTGCTTTTCCATGTAAACACAGACAAATCGCGGATCCCGTACTTCTCTTACCGGATCTGACGGCTTTTTTAATTCCAACGTATCGGGATTCATGTCTTCTCTGGTGATATACCCGAGCTTGTGATAGAATCCTTCTGCCTCTTTGCGGCTGGTAATCACGATATGGGAATACCCAAGCTCCCGGATCCAGTCTTCGGCTGCAAGGATTCCCGCTGCCCCGGCACCAAGTCCCCTTGCTGTGGAGATGGTCGCCACCCGTTCAATCTTCGCAAGATTTCTTTCCGGAAGCAGATGAATCCGGTTCGTACTCAACGGCTTCCCGTGATCATCTGTCACCAGAATATATTTCCCGTCCGGCGTATCGTCGGCAAATTCTCCTTCCAGGCTTAAATCAAAGCCTAACACCATAGCCTGCGTCCGGACATAATAAACACCTGCCCGCTGCCATTCTTCCTTTACTCTGATCGTTTTCATCTAGCCCTCCCACCGGATCACGGTTGATTCCACTTTATTGACCGCCAGATCGATAATTGTCGTAATAACACCAACCGTCACAATACCGGCAAGCACACACCGGTAATCTGCAAAGCTTTTGTATTTCTCAATAAAATATCCGATACCAAGGTTAATTCCCAGCATTTCTGCACCGGACAAGCACATGAAGGCGCCTCGCAGGCTCTTCGAAATACTCTTGATAATTCCCGGAAGGCAGTATGGGAAAATCACCTTAACCAGCATACCTGCCGTTCCAACTCCCATGGTTCTGGCTGCTTCAATGACAGCCTTGTCAATCTGTGCCACTCTTGCCACCATTCCCTGAAAGGTCGGCCAGAACACGGCAAAGAAGATTACGGCAATCGCGGCCTGACGGAAGGTGGAAAAAATCATAATCAGATACGCTGAAAACATTAACGGCGGAATCAGTGTAATCACATTGGATAAGGGAAGCAGCACTTCTCTTACTCTCGGAATCCAGCCTGCAAGAAGTCCTAAAATTGTGCCGGATACGACTGCCAGAAGGAAGCCCCAGAACAGAAGCTGCAGGGAACCAAGTACGTCCGCACCGATTTCCGCAGGCTTTTCCACGAATACATGGAACAGACCCTCTGGCGAAGGAATCAGCAGATCATTATGTATGAGTCCCAGCTTATAGGAAAGCTCCCAAAGGATAAAAAAAGTAAATAATACAACGGCAATATCCGATGCGCTTTTTTTCGCGGTCAGATGAATACGAATCACATAAATAAGGTAAGCCGTAGTCAATACGGTAATATATGCTGTACTGTCATAATATGCTTTATGTGCGGTAAAATAAGGGAAAAACAGGGTGAGCAGTACATTCACAATATAAAGCAGCGTTGCAGCTGCAAATTCCAGATAATAGCTCTTTGGCAGTAATAATTTTTTCATAATGCTACCCCCGCATCAATATTGTCCTGTACCTGCTCGTAAAAGCTGGCAATCAGCTTCCGGTGAAGCTTTTCATAGCCCTGCGTTCCAATCAGGTCATCACGTTTTCTCGGATGAGGAAGCTCTACCTGAAGAATGCTGCGGATTTTTCCCGGTTCCATTACCACGATCCGGTCTGCAAGCAGAATGGCCTCATCAATATCATGTGTCACAAAAACCACTGTTTTCTTATGTGTTGTGCAAAGAGAAGATACCAGCTCCTGTAGCTCTAAACGAAGCTTCGGATCAATCGCACCAAAGGGTTCATCTAAGAGCAGCACGTCGGATTCAAGTGCCAGTGCACGCGCAACTGCAACTCTCTGCGTCATTCCACCGCTTAACTGGCTCGGATATTTATCCCTGGCCGCTGCAAGTCCTACACTGCGAAGATATTCTTCGGCTCTCTCTTCCCGTTCCTTCTTCGAATACTTCTTTCCACTCTGCTTAATGCCAAACAGGATATTTCCCTTTGCGGTCAACCACGGAAAAAGCGAATACTGCTGGAAAACAACCGCACGATCCGGTCCAGGGCCCGCAATCGGCTTTCCATCCAACAGAATCTCACCGGACTTTGCCTTATTCAAACCGTTCAGGAGTCCTAAAAGAGTGGACTTGCCACATCCTGAGGAGCCTAAGATACAGATGAATTCGCCCTCTTTGATTGAAAGATTGATATGATCGAGAGCTGCAAAGGAGCTCTTCTTATCCACATAATCGAAGCAGACATCCTTCACCTCTATTTTGTTCTGAGTATGTACGGTTTCTTCCTGTATGCTCATTTTCCTGAACTCCTTTATCCTGCTCATTTTGTCTTCATTCTAATTACAAATCGTAACTATCCATAAACCGGTTCTGATAAGTATTTCTCTCCGCTGTCCGGTATAATAATCACAATCCGCTTTCCTCTGTTTTCCGGTCGCTTTGCCAAAACTTCTGCTGCATAGAGCGCTGCACCCGATGAAATTCCTGCAAGAATCGCATCTTCTTTCGCAAGAAGACGGGCCGCATCATAAGCCTGCTGTGTGGTAACCGGAATGACTTCATCATAAATATCAATATCCAGTGTCCGCGGCACAAATCCGGCTCCGATTCCCTGTAGCTTATGTGATCCGGTTCTCCCTTCGGACAACACCGGCGAATCCTTCGGCTCGACGGCAACCACCTGAATATCAGGGTTTTGTTCCTTCAGATAACGCCCTGCACCGGAAAGTGTTCCACCGGTTCCGACACCGGCAACCAGGATATCCACATCCCCGTCGGTATCCTTCCAGATTTCCGGGCCGGTTGTTTTATAGTGTGCAAGAGGGTTGGCATCATTGGTGAACTGCCCCGGAATAAAGCTATGGGGAATTTCCTCTGCAAGCTCGTTGGCCTTTGCAATGGCTCCCTTCATTCCAAGCTTTCCATCGGTCAGAACAAGCTCTGCTCCGTATGCCTTCAGAATGTTTCTCCGCTCAATGCTCATGGTATCCGGCATCACAATGATCGTCCGGATTCCCTTTTCTGCGGCTACTGCGGCAAGTCCGATTCCGGTATTGCCACTGGTCGGTTCAATAATGACGGAATCTCTTTTCAAAAGTCCTTTTTCCTGTGCATCCAGCAGCATGTAAAGCGCTACCCGGTCCTTCACGCTGCCCGCCGGATTAAAATATTCAAGCTTTGCCAAAAGCTCTGCGTCCAGTTTCTTTTCCTTCTGATATCCATTCAGCCGCACAAGCGGTGTATTGCCGATTAAATCGGAAGCCTGTTCAAATACCTTCATAGCCTGTTCCTCTTTTTCCGTTTTTATTAGTCTCTGAGTTTTGATTCGATCGGATTGATGGAAGCATCTATGGAAAGGGTACGCTCCATCGGGTTCCGGTCTGCCCAGTTTTGGGAATTCCATTTTGTTGTGGAAATCACGGACTGATAATCCTCTACGCTCTCACCTTCAGGATGCTTCTTAAATACATTTTCAGGATCCTTCGATAATGCTTTTCTTGATCCATCTGCTGCCCACAGCTTCTCATAAGGAACCTGGGAAGCGATACGCTTCGGATAGCTGGCAAAAATTCCCTTTGTGTCATTCTTCGGAAATTCAAAGAAGGTATACTTCTTAAATACCGGAAGACTGAACAGATCCTCCACATATCCCCAAAGATTCTTATATTCCGTGATTCTCTTTTTCATCGGTCCGATGTTATGATAATAGCTTGTCTCCCAACGGACGAGTGTCACATAAAGCCGGACATCCGAATCGGTAATATAATCGCCAAACAGGAAACGGTTCTCTGCAAGTCTCTGATCCAGCTTTTCCACGGAATCAAAGAAATCCTGATATGCCTCATCATAGGCTTCCCATGACTGGCAGAAAGCCATCCGGTAATGTCCATTATTTACGGTCGGGAAAAGCCAGTCATTAAATTCATCAATCTCCTTACGGTACTTCACCGGATATAGATCCGGCGCATCAACCGGCTGAAACTCCCGGAACTGTACCTCAATATAATTGGTCAGTCTGTGGTAGTCGTTATTTACTGCCTTCTTTTCTTTGACATCCACAAAGGTAGGGGTGGTTGCTCTTCCTGTAAATTCCGGATTGGCATTCTTATAAAACTCACTTAAGAAATGTGCTCCACAGATCGGATCCCTGAAATCCTTCTGATCTGCAAATCCATGTCCGTAAATATTGGATTGACCGGAATGGGAGGTTGCCACATCACCGATCACATCGGCAAGTCCCAGAATATCACGTACAATCACGGGACGGTTTGACCAGTGGCATCCATGCGCCCAATAAATTGCATAACGATTGGCTTCTGCCTTGAGGTCATTTACTCCTTCTCCAAATGGCTGGATAAAGGCATTCGGCTGACGGATAAAAGCGCCCCGGTCATCGATCTCGGATCTGGTTTCCTGTGGTCTTGGCGGTACTCCCGCCTCCTTCGCAAACTGTTCTGCAAGCTCATCAGTGTATACCACCTGTTCTTCTGTTCTGAATAATCCACATGCATTTGCCATGATTATGCCTCCTCATCATATAAGTCACTTGAAAGATATTTGTTTCCATTATCCGGGAAAAGCACTACGATGTTCTTTCCCTTGTTTTCCGGTCTTTTGGCAAGCTCTACTGCCGCCCAGAGTGCTGCGCCCGAAGAAATTCCGATCAGCAGGCCTTCCTTTTTCGGACAAAGTCTTGTGTATCGGTATGCATCTTCATCAGAGCAAAGCAGGATCTCTTTGTAAAGATTAAGATCGGTAATCGGACAGATGGCTCCACCACCGATTCCCTGAATCTTATGCGGACCCGGCTGCCCTCCGTTTAAAACAGGACATCCTTTGGGTTCCACTCCGTAAATTTCGATTTCCGGATTCCGGCTTTTTAAGAATCTTCCGATTCCACCGCTTGTACCACCGGTTCCGACCGTTGCCACGAACAGATCTACCTTTCCATCCAGATCTCTCCAGATTTCCGGTCCGGTATGTAAAATATGAGTTTCCGGATGATGGGGGTTCTCGCCCTGTGCAGGACGAAAAGCCCCTTCCTCTTCTTCCATTTCCTTTGCTCTTCCTCCGGCCCGGCCAAATCCTTCGTTCTTTGGTGTCAGCTCCACCTCTGCTCCATAGGCCTTCAGAATCTTGATCTTTTCCTCACTCGTTCCTTCCTGCATGCAGATTGTGGCATGGTAGTTTTTGACAGCGGATACAAGTGCGATTCCGATTCCCGTATTTCCGCTTGTTCCTTCAACAATCCTTCCACCCGGCTTTAGCTTTCCTTCTTTCTCTGCCGCCTCAATCATATTGAGCGCCGCCCGGTCTTTTACGCTTCCACCCGGATTGAATCCTTCTACTTTTGCATAAATATTGGCTTCCAGTCCCTCTTCCTCTTCCATTTTATGAAGATGAAGAATGGGTGTATTGCCGATAAGCTGTATCACATTGTCATATATCTTTCCCATACCACTGATCCCCTGACTACTGATTATCTGTATTGTACTGTTCTAAAAGTGATGCATAGAATGCGTTATCCGGATTTGCCTGGGCAAGCTCTGTAATCGCCTGTCCATATGCAGAGGCATCTACATTCTGCTTAATATCATAGGTTGCAAAATCAATACCTGCACTCTGTAAAAGTCCGGAGTTGTCTGCTGCCTCAACATACTTCACAATTCCTGCT
>FR902958.1:14601-19367 GCA_000438155.1 Firmicutes bacterium CAG:95 | reverse complement strand
AATTCCTGCTGTATTCGGATCTGTCGCATATTTGGTAACGCCACCGTAAAGGTAAGTATCTACATAATCGGTTTCTTTTCCTGACCAGGAAGCTACGATATTCACAACATCCTGTCTCACACTATCGTCCGTTTCACCCTGCTTATAATACTCAAAAGCACGGATTCTTGCTTTTTCGTAAGCAACAAAGGCATCCTTCTTATCAGCAAGTCTTGCCTTTGAGGTTACTTCACGGCAGCATACGTAATTTTCCTGAAGATCTCCTGCTTTTGCCACAACCTCAAGATCATAGGCATCTGCATAAAGGAGTGCATATTCAAGAGGTAAAAAGGCGAGATTTACTTCATCCTTCTGAACAGCCTGTGCAACGGCTGTCTGATCCGCATAGTAGGCAATGTTACCGGTCGCTTCATCTTCGATTGCCTTTATCTCATCTTCTGCCACACCGTTATCTAAGAGATATTGTCTCGTGATCACCCAGGCTGCCTCATTTCTCTGTAAGCCGAGCTTTGCACTCTTTATGGCATCAAAGTTCAATATCGTTCCTGCATCCTTGTACTGATCTGCATTTCCCTTTTTCGTAATAATTGCACCGCCTTCTACCGCAGTTCCACCGATTACGGTAAGATCATATCCGGATCCGATTGCCTGAAGATCTGCCACGAAGCCTGTCGTCAGAATATCCAGATTTCCGTCTGCGGAATTAATTGCGGTAAGTGCATCCATTCCTCCAAGGTTTACTTCTTCAACGGTTACACCCTCTTCTTTAAAGTAACCAAGCTGCTGTGCCAGGATATCAATGGCGATCCGGATGTTTCCGGTCGGGAACGATACATAAAGTGTTCCGTAATCTTTCGCTTCCGTTGTATCCGCTGCAGTGTCTGTATCCTGTGTATCCGCATCCGCGGTCTCTGCTTCAGATGCAGGATCTGCTTCTGTATCCGTCGCAGCCTCTGTTGCTGTATCTGCCTTCTGTGTTGTATCTGTCGCTGCGATGGTTCCTGTCTGTCCACATCCGGCAAGAGCTCCCACCGCGATTGCTGCTGTAAGTATTACACTCCATAATTTCTTTCTCATAATCTGTCTCCTCTATAGTTCTGATGGATTTTCTTCTGCTTTACATATAAACTCAAGCTGCGCTTTTAGCTTGCTTTCGTTAAGTGCTCTACATGTACCTGCTTCACTAAATTCGAACTTCGCTCTGCTTGTTCTCATTAAGTGTCCAGGTACCGTTCCCACTAAACTCAAGCTGCGCTTTTAGCTTGCTTTCGTTAAGTGCTCTACATGAATACGCCCGGTAAGTAATTATTTTACTCCCGGGCGTCTGACACATGATCATATAGGATAATCATAACCTTTAAGATGCACAACAAATGAGTCTACATCGGTGCCAGGTTACCGCCCGGGAGAAAGACATTCGACACATACAGTTCATACAGTTTTTACCGGTCATCATGTTTCTCATCTGCGTTGCTCCTTTCATTTCTGTTACTGTTCACTCGTACCTCGTTCCAGTAACTTCGTTCTCTCTTTGTTGTACCTATCATACTACAGAATTGGCAGGTTGAAAATTTCATAGAATTAATTGCGTGTGATAAGTTGTTCTTATCGCAAAAGGAGCAAGCCACTATTTTGGCTTGCTCCTCATTTAACTTCTTTATATGGTCTCCCGATACTTTAGTAGTTCCTCAATATAGGCCTCTCCATATCTGGACAGGCTGCTTCCCTTCCGGGTAATATAACCAATCGTTAACGGATCCTCTTCCTTCAGCTTAATCGATACAAGCCCCTGTAAAATAGCATCCTCACTCGACAGCATTCCGCATCCGACCGAATATCCAAGAAGCTCTGCCATGATTTCCATGGTGGTTGCACGGTCATCTGTCTTAATCATTTTTTCAAAATCATAGTCCGACATCGCTTCCTCGGTGAGATAAAAATTACTGTCATCACTCTGATCAAAAACAATACAGGGATAATCCTTCAGCTCCTCCAGCGAAATTTCCCTCCGGTCTGCAAAGGGATGTTCCTTCCATAAATAGGCATAGGTTTCTCTTTGCATCAGCGGAACAAACTCTAATTGAAAGTCCTTAAACAGTTTTCTGATTACCACTTCGTTCGCTCCCGAATAGGAAACGATCCCGACCTCGCTCTTCATATCCCGGACATTTTCAAGCACTTCGTTAGTTTTTGTTTCATGAATGGAAAAGACATATTTACCCGGTCCAAACCTGCGGATCACGTTGGTAAAGGAGCGGATGGCAAAATTATAGTGCTGTGTCGATACGGAAAACCGCTCCTTATCCTTATTACGCGACAGATAGCGATCCTCCAGAATTTCATACTGCCCCAGCACCTTTTTCGCATAGGTAATAAACTCACGCCCGGCATCCGTAAGCCCGATTCCACGATTACTTCTTTCAAACAGCACAATCCCAAGCTCGTTTTCCAGTTCACTGATGCTTAAGGAAAGTGCCGGCTGTGAAATATACAATTTCATTGCTGCTTCCCGTAAAGAGGAAGAATTGGCAACAGTAAGAACATATTTCAGCTGATTCATATTCATCGGAAAATACCTCATATATGTTACTATATTGGCTATACACCTTTAATTCCTGACATAATTAAGTATCATTTCTTTTAATATGAGCAGCTCCGGTGTGTAGTCCCTGTTTTCTTCCGATCCCCAGACAAAGCCATCTGCATAATACTCACAGGCTGCTACCATGGTATGTATGGTTACCCGTATAAATTCCTGCTCCGGGATATCCGTGCGGAAGCTGTGATCGGCTTTGGCCTTTTCATACATCATATGAAGCCGCGTGTTAATGGAATATAGCGCATTATAAAACTCTGTCAGATGTTCATTGTCCCTGGTTACACCCATATGGCTGACATAATAGTTGAAATTGTCATTATACTGAAGTAAATCCTTATGCTTCTGGTACATATCAATACAGCTGTCCATGACCAAGATCAGTCTGTCAATTGCCGGAATCTCATCAATGGAACTGATCGGTCTTGTCCTGTCCAGTTCATCCATGTACTCCTTCCATTCCTTTGTACAGACTGCAATTACAAGCTCCAGTTTATTCGGATAATACCGAAAAAGACTTGCCCTGCCGATTTCGGCCGCTTCTGCAATCTCTCCCATACTCACCGGCTCAATCTTTCTTTCAACAAAAATACGAAAGGCTGTCTCTAAAATCTTCCTGTTACGTTCACTTTCTTTTACTATTTGTTTTTCTGATTTGCTCATAAATAAACCTCATTTTACCGCTAAAAGCCAAGATTGTCATTTACAAGAATCACGTGGATTCTTCCGGTATGTCTGGAATATCTCGTGATCAGGAACTGGCAGCAGATCGTATCCGGAGATTTGCAGTCAAAGCACTTACCGGTTTCCTTACAGGGGGTTTTCACTTCAAACCGCTGTGCATTGATCGGAGCAGCTACATTTCTTGCGCGCTTCATGGCACTGTCAAGATCATCACATACCTTATTCATTCCAACAATGAAGATCACCTTCTTCGGTCCTTGGGCAATGCAGGAAACACGATTGGAATTGCCATCGATATTAACAAGAATACCGTCACTTGTCATTGCATTGGCACTGGAAAGAAAGACATCGGAATCATAAGCGGCGAGCAATCCTTCACGAGGCTCCATCTTAGAACGGTCAAGGTACTGATAATTGCCCTCCTGCAAAGCCTGAACCAGTCCGATTTCGTGAGCACTCATACACCCACCCATGGAAATGGTACTGTTTTCTTCGATCAGCTCCAAAGCCTGTTTTAAAGCAGCTTCCTTATCTTCGGCATAGTAGCCCGTCATATTACGGGACTGTAAGCCTTTTATTACCGTCTGTGCCAGACGTTCGTTTCGTTTCTTCATATTTTCATCCATAGATTTGTCCTCCTGTCAAAAGAGATTATTGATTTTATTTTATCAGCAAGAGGCCGGATGTGCAATTCCAATCGCTGTTACTTACCATTATCTATCTATGATCCACAAACGTTTTTTCAATTTTCCAATCCACTTAAATCAAGCCGGTAAATCGGGTTATCCAGTTGCAGATTATCCATAAACATAATCATATAAATCGGCATATATACTTTCTTGCCATCGACCTCCACATTACCTTCCGAAAAAATATAAGCCTCCTGAATACCATAATCATCTGCTTCAAGAACATTATTTAGTGCAGAATGACGCTTATAATCTTTTCCGGACTTGATTTCTAAAGGGGTAACTTTACCATTTAATTCTATTACAAAATCAAGTTCACCCTGTTTTTTACTATTAAAGTAATATTCCTTATGCCCTTTTACAAGAAGCTCCTGTGCGACTGCATTTTCAAAAAGTGCACCATTGTTAATGGATGCATCTTTATTTAAAATCGCTAATTTCGTCTGATTCGAATAACAACTTGTCAGAAGTCCGATATCTGAAAAAAAGAGCTTAAACAGATTACGGTTCTCACTGATGATCAGTGGCAGCTTAGGTTCCCTGATGTTGTATACCGGAATGGCTACCCCCGCATCCTTAAGCCACAAAAAATCATTTGCAACCCTGTCATAATTCATGCCCTGCCCAAGAACATTTAATTGAAAACGTTTATTTTTCTGATCAAGCTGTCCCGGCATGGAGTCATAGATTTCCTGTAATTTTAATTTATATGTCTTTTCATATTTTGAAAAATCCTGCTTATACAGCCGGATGATTTTATCATGAATACCTCCAACCTTTGCCAGATCATTGGAATC
>FR902958.1:0-14544 GCA_000438155.1 Firmicutes bacterium CAG:95 | reverse complement strand
CCTCCTACAATCAGATACAGATAAAATACATCCAGCATCCTGGAATGAACAAATTCATCTACTCTGGTTCTATCCTCAAAATGTTCCTTTAATGTAGATATAATATGCTCATTTACTCCAACAGCACATGCAAATTCCTTAAAATCTAACGGAAACATATCAATAACTGACAAATAGCCTACCGGTGCTGATCGGAGATCGTTTAATTCCACGCCTAAA
The DNA here is from genome assembly GCA_000438155.1 of Firmicutes bacterium CAG:95. GTDB lineage: Bacteria > Bacillota > Clostridia > Lachnospirales > Lachnospiraceae > Suilimivivens. The sequence continues at coordinate 14,325 of FR902958.1, read as the reverse complement.
AGAGAACCACTCATAATATAACGAAAGCTCCCATCCTCCACTAAAAATTTAATTCTTGTAACAATATCTTTAAACTCCTGTATCTCATCAAGAAAGAATATAGTCTTACCAACTTGAAGTGTTTCCTTTGTCACCAGACTTAACCGCATCATCAATTCTTTTGCATCCTTTGCTCCTGCAAACAACTCAATTAATTCCGGGTTCTCTATGAAATTCAACTCCACGTATGGAAAACCACTGTTTTTCAGGCACTCCCGTATCAGATATGTCTTACCGATTTGTCTAGCTCCGGTAACTAATAAAGCATCTTTTCCATCTGAAATCCATTCTGTAATTATTTTTCCTGCCGACCTGTCAAGCATATTATCCCCCCTTATTTCTTAATTAAAATTATATATTCAACTTTTCCAACCTATTTTAGCATAATTTTTTCAACTTTTCCAACCTGTTTTGGCGTGTTTTTTCAACTTTTCCAACCGCCGAGTAACTACGGTGGTAAATTGAGGTAAATTGACTAAATTGAGTTACTTTGCTTTGGCAACTTATGAATGTACATGGCTGACTTATTGCGTTATACTAAAATCATTACCTGTCAATTATCTTTTATATATATAAAGAAAGAAGGAAATTTTGCATGGATACTCCAGATTTTTCAAAGGAAAACATCAAGCCCTTATTTGAGTCAAAATTTATCCGGGTGTTTGATTTGCAATATGCAGAAGGAAAACATTATTACGATGCGACGAGGCGAACGGCTGATGATCTTGTGGCTGCGAAAACCACGGAAGAATTCAAGAAAATGCGGGCAGATGCCGTAACCTGCATTGTTGTTTTGGATACAAAGGATTCTGAACCGAAGCTTTTACTCAGTCATGAGTTCCGCTACCCCACCGGTCAGTTTCTGTTAAGCCCTCCGGCCGGTCTCATCGATAAAGAGGATGCCGACCTTATTACCACCGCAACCAGAGAGTTAAAGGAAGAAACCGGCATTGTTTTTGGTGACAGCGATACCGCAAAAGTGATCAATCCGCTTCTTTTCAGCACTCCGGGAATGACCGATGAAAGCAATGCTCTCGTTTTACTTTCCATAAACCGTGATACCCTTCCGGAACTGAATACCGATGGCGCTGTTGGAAGTGAATGCTTTAACGGATTTTCTCTTTTAACAAAAGAAGAGGCCCGGCAGATTTTAAATCAGGGAACAGATTCCAACGGTATTTATTATTCGGTGTATACCTGGGCCGCTCTCATGTATTTTGTGACAAGCTTCGGTCATTGATATTGTTATCATCCCGAAAGTTGAAGAATACTTTATGTTCATTTTATTTGAGGAACTCCTGTAATTTGTACATATTTACTAAAATAGGAATGATTCCTATTATTATATTTTACATTCCAGTATCTGTTAATTTTACTGCAACAGGTATATACTATAGTTATCAGGAAAGATACTAAAAGTTCCTGATGCAAATATAAGGTACCGGATCAGTATCAGGCAGATCCTGCACGGTAACCTGAAAATCAGGAAATGGAGGATAAAGAATATGGCAAATTTATATACGATTGAATTAAATGGTGTAAGTGAGGATGTTTACAACAAGGCTGCTGATTTTATTCAGGCCCATGCACTTCGTTTAAACTACAGACCAGAGGTTTCCACAATTGACTGCGAATTTCCGGAGGATCTCGATCCTGACAAAGCACCCGAATTAAAAGAGGCTGTGATCCGCAAGGTACATCAGCAGCTTTAATCCTTTAAAAATATTCATTAATAAATTCCCCATCCGCAATCCTCAAGAGATTTTCCGGGTGGGGAATTTTCATCTTCCAGTTATGTTCTTACCTATTCCAATATATTCTTGTAGCTATTCAGATAGTTACACATTTTCTTTTAAAATTCGTCTTCATCATCCTCTGCGTCTTCGCCTGTCAATGCCTCTTTTAAGGTACGCCAGCCAAGAACGGCACACTTCACACGTGCCGGCATATGGGCAATATCACGTAACGCGGATGCTTCCTCCAGAGAGTCGATTTCTTCCTCACTGGCTTCTCCCTTAATCATCTTCATAAAGGTTCTCCCAAGCTGTAAGGCATCCTCTTTCTTCCTGCCGATAACCATTCCCAGCATGATATCCGCAGAAGCCTGCGAGATCGCACATCCATCTCCCACAAACGCTCCGTCCACAATCGTATCATCCTCGACCTTCAGCTTTAAGAAAATATCATCTCCACAGCTCGGGTTGACACCCTCAAGAACAATGTCGGCGTCCGGCAGATCATGCTTGAATTCCGGCCGTACATTATGCTCGGTTAAGATTTCATTATAAAAGCTTCTATTTTCCATATCCCATCCGCTCCCTTACGCTTGCGATACTCTTTACAAAAAGCTCTGCCTCTTCTTCCGTATTATAAAACATAAAGCTTGCACGTGTGGCTGATCCGATTCCAAGATGCTGCAGCAAGGGCTGTGCACAATGATGTCCCGCCCGGACACATATTCCATCTGCAATCAGGATTTCACTGACATCATGCGGATGTACTTCATCAATCGTAAATGTCAGAATTCCCGTATGCTCTTCCGGCAGATCCGATCCCAGTACATGAACATGCGGCAGCTCCTTCAGTCCGTCGAAAGCACGCTTCGTCACCTTAAGCTCCTGCTCCTGCATCGCAGGAAATCCGATCTTCTGCACATAGTTGATTGCCGCATGCAGTCCGATTGCTCCTGCAGCATTCACCGTACCGGCCTCGAATTTGTGTGGAAGCTCTGCATATTTTGCGCCTTCTCTGCTCACAGACTCAATCATCTCACCACCTGTGAGAAATGGCGGCATCACTTTTAATAATTCTTTCCTTCCATATAAGACTCCGATTCCCATCGGTCCGAAGATTTTGTGCCCGGAAAAGGCAAAAAAGTCTGCATCCAGTTCCTGTACATTGACTGCCATATGAGGCGTGCTCTGTGCACCGTCTACCACGACAACCGCATTTTTCTCATGTGCCATTGTTGCAATTTCCTTCACCGGATTCACTCTGCCAAGCACATTCGATACCTGCGTAATGGCAACAATTCTGGTTTTCTCCGTAATCTGCTCCCGTACCTCGTCCAAATTAAGGGAACCATCCTGCCGGCACTCCATGAACCGCAATACCGCGCCTGTTGTTCTTGCCACCATCTGCCAGGGAAGCAGGTTGCTGTGATGCTCCATAATGGATACTAAGATCTCATCCCCTGCCTTTACATGACTTAAGCCGTAGCTGTATGCAACCAGATTGATGCTTTCCGTTGTGTTTCTGGTAAAAATGATTTCTCTTACCGATTTTGCTCCAATAAAATCACGCACTGCCTTACGGGCATCTTCATACATCTGCGTTGCTTCAATGCTAAGGGGATAATTGCCCCGTAACGGATTGGCATTATGCTCTTTATAGAACTCTTCTTCCGCATCAAGGACAGCCTGCGGACGCTGCGAGGTTGCTGCATTATCAATATAAATCCAGTCATGCTCCATGCCAGCGTCCTTCCGAAATCCCCGGGAAGTCAGCAGGGGAAAATCGCTCCTGTAATCTGTCATATGCTGTTCCCTCCCAGTTCTTCGTCAATCATTGCGGTAAAAGCTTCATCCGCAATGAGACTCTTTAGACGTTCAACACCGGCTCTTGCCATCATATCTTCTGCCTGTTCCCTGCTGATTCCTCTGCTTGCCAGATAGAACAGTGTATCCTCATCCAGCTCTCCAATCGTTGCGCCGTGGTTACCTACTACATTTTCTTCGGAACAAAGAATCACCGGAACCGTCTTATTCTCCACGTCCTCGCCCAGCATCAGCACGGTTTCCTGCTCGTTTCCTACGGAATCAGAAGCCCCTGTCTTAAAATCAATCGTTCCCCGGAAAATCTTCTTCGCTCCATCCCGCAGGGAGCCCTGTACATTAATTTCACTTTCCGTACATCTACCCAAATGGTTGACTACCTCATTCATATCAATGACATGGGTATGCTCTCCAATATATCCGATATTACTCTTAAAGCTGCTTTTCTCACCCTTTAAGTCGATCGCTGTGTCCGAATAAATATCGCCTTTTCCAAGATAAACCTGGATCAGTTCGATACGCGCATTCTTTTCGCAGGATCCCTGAATGGTATTGTATACAAGGGAATCCTCCGCACTGTGCTGTAACTGGATGAGACGGACATGCGCTCCCTCCTCCAGAGTCAGACTCGTGTACACGGCAAGCTTATTCTCCGGCGTATAATCCATATAAACGGTGATCTGCTCGTCCTTTGCCGCATGAATATTAAATTTCTTACTGCTGTATTCTCCCTCTCCCTGAACGGAAAAATGGACAGGTTCTTCTTTCACCGCCACGTTTTCTTCCGGAAGTACGGTTGTATGTTCCATATCCCAGGGAAGCTTTGTCTCATTGACCTTCAGCCAATTCCAGGTCTTCGATGGGAGCTTATTGATCATCATATCTGTCATGGCCTTCTCTCCTTATCCTATGCTGCCCTTCATTTCAAGACGAATCAGATTGTTCATTTCTACGGCATATTCCAGCGGAAGCTCTTTTGACACATTATCTGCGAATCCGCTGACAAGAAGTGCCCTGGCATCTTCCTCACTCATGCCTCTGGACATTAAGTAAAATACGGCATCATCACTGATACTTCCGATCTTCGCCTCATGTCCTACGGCTGCATCCTTTGTCCGGATGTCCATAGCCGGTATCGTATCCGAACGGGACTCGGAATCCAGCATCAGGGACTGACAGGAAACCGCAGATTTCGACTTCTTTGCTTCCTTATTAATCACCACACTGCTCCGAAAGGTGCTGATTCCACCGCCTTTACTGATGGAACGGGTATTCATATAAGAGCTTGTATTCGGCGCGGCATGGACCACCTTCGCACCGGTATCCAGATTCTGTCCTTTTCCGGCAAAGGTTACACCGGTAAATTCCATCCTGGCGCCCTCTCCCTTTAAGATACTCATCGGATACAGACAGCCGACATGGGAGCCAAACGAACCGGAAACCCATTCAATCGTACCACCTTCCTCTACAACTGCTCTTTTTGTATTGAGGTTATACATATTTTTAGACCAGTTTTCAATGGTCGAATAGCGCAGCTTTGCATTTTTCTTCACATAAAGCTCCACGCATCCGGCATGAAGATTGGCTACGTTATATTTAGGTGCCGAACATCCTTCGATGAAATGCAGGCTTGCACCTTCATCCACGATAATTAAGGTATGCTCAAACTGTCCTGCACCTTTGGCATTCAGACGGAAATAGGACTGCAGCGGAATGGATACCTGCACTCCCTTCGGCACATAAACAAAGGAACCGCCGGACCACACTGCTCCATGCAGTGCTGCAAACTTGTGATCCCGTGGTGTCACCAGCTTCATAAAATACTTACGCACCATATCCGCATATTCGCCTTTTAATGCACTTTCCATATCTGTATATACGACACCTTCCGCTTCCACTTCCGATTTTACATTATGATAAACCAGCTCGGAGTCATACTGGGCACCCACACCGGCTAAGGACTTCCGCTCTGCCTGCGGGATTCCTAATCGTTCAAAGGTATCCTTGATATCCTGCGGTACATCCTTCCATGATCCCTGCATCCTGGTATTCGGCCGTACATAGGTGGCAATATGGTCAATGTCCAGACCATCGATGGAGGGTCCCCAGTTGGGAACGGGCATTTCATTATAAATTTGCAGGGATTGAAGACGAAACTGCTGCATCCACACAGGATCATCCTTTTCCTTCGACAGTTTGTCCACAATTTCCGGAGTCAGACCCTCCTCCATACGATAAGCATCTTTTTCTTCATCACGGATATCATAGATGCTGCGGTCAATATCATCTACCTGACTTTTTTCTCTCATTTTACGCACACCTTTCTTTCCGGAATTCATGGCTGTCCCCAACCTCATCCGGAACTATTTTTACCCGGCACTAATTGACTGCTGTGAACTCCTCAAATCCCTTTTCATTAATTGTATCTACCAGAGAAGCATCTCCTTTTCTGACAATTTTCCCTTCCTCCATGACATGGGTAACATCCACCTGCAGGGATTCCAGAATTCTCGTACTGTGCGTAATAATCAAAAGACTTCCCCTGCACTGCTCCTTATATAGCTGGATTCCTTTGGAAACCGTCCGTACAGCATCGACATCAAGACCGGAATCCGTTTCATCCAGAATCGCAAGTCTGGGCTCTAACATCAGCATCTGCAGAATCTCCGCTTTCTTTTTCTCTCCTCCGGAGAAACCGACATTCAGATCACGCTCTGCATAGGACTCATCCATGGAAAGCAGCTTCATAGTTTCGGAAAGCTTCTTCTTAAAATCCCACAAGCGGATCCGCTTTCCTGATTTTTGCTCCAAAGCACTGCGGATAAAGGAACTCAGCGTCACTCCGGGCACCTCGATCGGATTCTGGAAGGATAGGAAAATTCCCTTCTTTGCACGCTCATCCACTGACAATTCTGTAATATCTTCTCCATCAAAAAGAATACTGCCGGAGGTAACTGTATAACGGGGATGTCCTGTAATGGCATACCCCAATGTTGATTTACCTGTTCCGTTCGGTCCCATCAGCACATGCGTCTCATCACTTCCGATGGAAAGGTCCACTCCGTTCAGGATTTCTTTATCTTCTACATTCACATGTAAATCTTTAATTTCTAACAAAGTATGTTTTGACATTTGTTTTTCCTCCTGCTTCGCATCCGCTTGGTTTTCTCTGAGGCTCATTATATACCCATTTACCTACCGTGTAAATAGGTTAATTGGATAAATAGTATTTTTATCTCTTTATATTTTCACACGCTGTGTCATCACACTTTCTCATAAACTAAAAGCAGGGTTCCATCCTCTACCGATACCATTGCGTTCTGACCGATAAAGGAATTGCTTACGCCCAACGTAAAATCAGAGGTCAGACTCCCGACATATTCATACTTAAGTCCCCGTATCACTACACCGTCCGCCTTGTCACTCAGACAGATCACCGACAGACTTCCCTTAAGGGCAGAAGAAAATGTTTTGCAGTCGTTCCACAGAATTTCCATCCGGATGCCGTCACCCATCATCTGGATCTGGCAGCCCTTCTTTGCATACAGACTCATCAACTGCACATTGGCAAAGGTATGGGAAACCCGTGCTCCGCCACAGCCACCATAAATCAGGATTTCATGGTAGCCCTTTTCATAAGCCTTCGCTACCGCCAGCCCCATATCCGTATCATCCTTTTCAACCGGAACAACCTCATGCGGAATCTCTCCGATTGCCGCTTTAACTGCTGCTTCCGTCAAAATATCATCATACTTAATGGAATCCAGATCTCCTACCAGAAAATCCGGACGCAGCTTATTTTTCAGTAAAAATCCCAGACCGCCATCAGCAGCAATAACATAAATATCCTTTTTCATTTCCGGCTTACGGCATCCGCTTCGGCAGGTTGCACAATCGTGGGTGCAGCTTTCCTCCTGTGCTCCGTAGCCTGCCCATCTAAGCAATGCAAGTAATTGTGCGGCTTCATTTCCCATCGGTGAAGCACCGATGATGATAGCCTGTTTATATTCTCTGGCAATCTGATTCATGATGGATTTCCTATCCTTTTGTTATTGTCCTTCTGTTATCATTTTTACAATAAAGGTAACTATTCAGCACCCCATTCGTAAAACCGTTGCTAACGCTTAATAAAGGAAGGATCTTCCTCAACCAGCTCAATAAATGCCTGTGCAACATCCGGATCGAACTGTGTTCCCTTTCCATTCTCCAGTTCTCCGATGGCATACTCCACACTTAGCTTTTCCTTATAGGCTCTGCGCGATACCATGGCATCGAAGCTGTCACACACCGCAAGAATTCTTCCGAGAATCGGAATCTCCTTTCCCTTGATTCCATTTGGATAGCCCTTTCCGTCATAGCGTTCATGATGGGATAGAACTGCCGGAATCACATAGTTCATATGAGGCAGAAAACGAATCATCTCAACCGATTTTTCCACATGGGTTTTAATCACCTCATACTCTTCCTTCGTAAGCTTTCCCTTTTTCTTTAAGATATCATCCTGAATGCCGATCTTACCAATATCATGAAGCAGTCCTGCTACCCTTGCTGTCTGAATATCCTCCTTTGGAAGTCCCAGCTTCATGGCAAGCCTCTCTGCATATTTTGAAACATTTTCAGAATGGTCAAAGGTAAAGGAATCTTTGGCATCAATTGCTGCCATAAGAGAAAAAATGGTCGGCGATACCTGATTATACCACTTTTCGTTGTCCTGCTTCTTTTCCTCTAAATCTTCCTTTTCATAAACCTCAATACAGTTCTTGCCGTTTTCTTTCGCATAAAATGAAGCCTGTCTGGCCTGCCGGAATAACTCTGTCGCATTTTCCGCAATCAGAATATCACAGGCAATTCCAATACTGAGGGTAATAAGCTGAATTACTTTCGGCTTATCCTTTGTTGTTTCGAGCATCACAGTCTGAAGCTGCTTCGCAAAGGAAATCAGATTATCCTTGCGGTTATCCGGCATAATAATCAAAAACTCATTGCCACCTACACGAAATACCTGTGTATCTTCATCTGCAAGCTTCCGCATCTGTTCTGCTACCCAATGCAGGACTTCATCACCTGTACTTTCCCCATACAGATCGTTATACAGTTTAAAGTTGTCAATGTCCAGATAAATCATCCCTGCAGTATGAATCCGGATATCCAGTTTTTCAAGACATTCGCGGCAGTAATTCCAGTTATATAAACCGGTCAGTCCATCATGGATCGACACCTGATACAGTTTTTCATAGGCGTGAATACTCTTCAGCACACCGGATACACTGTTTCCGATCTGCCGGATGCAATCCACTTCATCATAAATAAACCGGTTCTTTCTATAAAGCTCTACATATAAAAATCCATAAACCTGATTATCGTATTTAAAAACAGCAGCGGCAGGATCCTTATAAATCCTGTCACTGTTGCAGAATCCACGGATCTGTGCTTCTACTTCCCCGGTTAACAGCTGTCTTCCATTCTCTGTATAATCTGTAAAATGTCCTTCTTCTTCTTCAATAATATGCACATGGGAACCCGTTACCGCAGCACTTAAGGTATCTCGGATCATCTGATACAGGATCTTTTTGCTCACAACAGATGTCACTTCATCCTGAAACTCTGTCAGATGATCCACAATATATTTCTTCTTTTGCAACAGGGTATATTCCACTCTTTTCTTTGCAAAGGCTAAAATCAAAACACACCACAGACATTGCGCAATAACAAATACAATAATGGTCTGCCGATCAAAACCTTTCATCTGTACAGATAAAATATGATTCATATTCCAATCAAAAAACAGGATTGGAAGGAATGCAACAATCGCTGCAGTAAAATATACAACTCCGGCAATAATCCGTGACGAGAACGAAAAGAGATACTGCTTGTAAATCACATAAACAAGGCAGACTGCCATGCATACACCGCCAAGTGCATCCAGGGATAAATTTTTGCCCCATGGCAAAAGACAGCAGACATTTCCTGCAAAGAGCAACAGGATTCCCAAAAGCAGGGGGCCCAGCTTACGGCGGTATTCATAACGTGTCCCGATTTTATTATGGGCAAGAACTGTCACATAGACTATGAGCACTATTTCTGCTGCGATCCATAGCCACATCCCGCCTCTTGGATGATATACATAAAAAATAGTTCCATCCGGTAATACCTGCATTTCAGGAACAGGAAGAAGACAGCCTGTAAATGCATTCAGAATAAAAACTGCCAGAGTCAGCAGCATACAGACATTCAACAGCTTTGTCTTTCCTGTAATTTCAAGGACACAAAAAAGAAATCCATAAACCGCTATGGGTATAATAAACAGACCAAGCATCGAAAACTGATACCAGAATGCTGCCCCCGGACTGATTTGCAGACGCATCAGCATAGATCCCATAGTCCAGCACAGAAGTGCCGTCAGGATCATTCTCAGATAGCGTATTACCTTTTCATCCCTTGGAATACTGATAAAGCAGGATGATAAAAACAGGTAACACGCAAAAGTTCCTATCGAAATAACAATATAAAAATTTCCATTCATCAACAGGTTCATTAGGCTTCCCATTATTCAGGTCTCCTGTCTTTGTAATTTACACATCCCCACAATTCAATGAAAATATACTATAAACTGCAAAATATGTAAAGTAGAAAGAGACAGTTCCAGGACCTCTTTTCCAAGTTCTGTGATCCGATATATTTGTCAAGTTCCATTTATATCAACTGAAAAGCCACTATACCCATAGTTTGACCTGTTTATTCGCCTATCCAGAATGCATAGTCCGTTTTTGATGTTCCATCACAGAAATATGCTTTTGCATATATTTTGTTCCTCGTACCGGGTTTTATCTTTACATTTTCCCACACAAAAACAGTGCTCTCATTATTAGGACACTCACAGCGAGATATTCTGCCGAGCGAAACATCATTTATGCAAAGTTGCACAGTATCCGCATTTGAATAAACCTTTACAAAAGGTACATCACAGGCCCTGTATTCATGCCTGCGTTCCGTTATATAAACGGTTTTTTCGCTGCTCCATACGGATCTGTAGAAGAAGTATGCATCCTTGGGAACACGCTCCCTTGTACAAAGCCCCTTGTCATTCTGCGATTTTGTATCTCCCTCTACTCGTTCATAAGACGCAAAATCGAACATACACCATATAAATTGAGCCCACAGGTACTTCCTGACTGAGAATTGCTTCCACAGAATCTCATGCAGCTGTGACTGATAATTCTCATAATGCCGTACTCCGACAGGATCTATATCGCTCTTCCAATCCACATTATCCTTGTGCTGCGAAATCGCACCACCACCACCGTATTCGGAAAGGCAGACAGGGCGCTTTTCCTTTTCGTTGTGGTATAGGTCAAGCCATTTGCCAAATTCCTCGGCACTACCTGCTTCCTTGTACCAGCCGAAATAGCGATTATACCCGACTACATCGGCGGGGAGCTCTAAAAATCTTCCATAAAACTGATTATCGGCAAAGGTTTTCAGCCTTGTATCATCCTCTTCACAGGCAATTTCATAAAGCTCATTGTAAAGCTCGAATATTTCATCGGTCATCTGATGAAGCTCATTAGACAAGCCCCAGACAATAACAGACGGGTGATTATAATTCTGTCTTATAAGCTCACGAAGCTGTTGCTTTGCATTATCGGCAAAGCCGTTTGAGAGGGCATGAGTATCGCTTTCGTCATCAGACATTTTATTGACGATACCTATTTCCGTCCATACGCACAGGCCAAGTCTGTCACATAAGGAATATTCATGGTCACAATGCTGGTAATGAGCCATTCTTACAGCGGTACACCCCATATCACGAATGATATGATAATCACGTTCACGCTGAGCATCGCTCATTGCCCAACCTGATTCATAGCTGTCCTGATGATAGTTCACACCATGGAGCGGATATGATTTTCCATTGAGAAAAAAACCTTTATCTGCGTCTATCTGATATGAGCGTATTCCAAACTTTTGTTCAACAGCATCAACAGGTTTTCCATCATAAAATAAGGTTATATCTACACGATAAAGGGCTGGATCGTTTACTCCGTTCCATAACTTCGGATAGTTAATTTCACCTGAAAGCATTATCCTGTCCTTGTCTGCTCTGCCAAAAAGCTCCTCCACAAGTTTCCCCTGCGGATCATATATTTTAGCCTTAGCTTCTGCAATTTCGGCTTTATCCAGTTTGACAAGCATGTTTATATTCGCAGCAGATTCCGAAATATTGTGCGGCATTATATATACTCCGCAGGAGCCACTGTCATTCAGGGCAATATGAACGGGATCAACTATAATCAGTTTGACTCCCCTATACAAGCCGCCCATTTTGGTAAAATCACCCTGATCAGCTATCGGTGCAATATAGTTGGTTGGAGCATTGGATACGATTACAGCTATCAGGTTATCTTTGTCAGCACATATATAGTCCGTTAAATTGAACCTGAAAGCAGAATATCCCCCACTATGCTTCCCTACAAATCTGCCATTTATATAGACTTCCGCAACAGTATTTGCGCCTTCAAATTCCAGATAGACCTCTTTTCCTTCACATTCTTCAGAACTCAGAACCAGACTTCTACGGTAACATACAGACCCATGGTAGTAATCACCTCTGTTTTCGCTCATATCCATAGTTTTGCCTGCGCCGTCCTCTGAATTATATGTATGCGGCAGCACAACAAACTGCCATGACGTATCCGCATACTCAGGAGAAATAACATCTTTTTTTGATATGCCTATTTCATCCTGAAGCTTGGTAAATTTCCAAAAATTGTTGAATTCCCTGATTGTTCTCAAATAACCACCCCTTTAATTTTTTAATTTTAAAGAGTTGCTCGCTAATGTTTTGCCAGCTCTTCCAACTTTTCCGCCATGGTGCACTGCCATATACCTCGACCTCCTTTGCAAGATATTCTTGTCAAAGAAACGTTCTTTTGCTATATTTAATTTGCGAGAATAAATATGTCAAAGAACTTTTTCCTTGACGTACTGCCAAGTCTAGTACTTGGCAGTATTCTATGTAATGAGTTTCCTCTATACATCTTTCTGTTGATTCAACAAATATTCCGAAAAAGTATTATCTGGTAGCCTACGCTTTTTATCTAACATCTTACTCCAAATGTTATTTCCATCCGCTTCTGTTATCAATCCTTTTCCCAATGCTTCTACCAAAATTTGCCCAGTATCTATATGCTTCAAATTGTACTTTTTGATATATATCGCAATATCTTTATAATTATTACTTGCCAAAATTCCATTATATGTTTTAGCTAATGCTATTCCTCCCGCTTCACCGCGCCCGATACTTTTTTGCCCCATTTCTCCATGCACAAGCTCTGCATACAGTTTATATTCTGCAGTATCTGTATCAATCGTTTTTACATATATATCTTTGTTATTGATCATTATATCAGCGCGTTGCTTTATATGTGGGATGCATGGATTTGATAATTCTTGATAGACAGGCTCTGGCAAAACAATTCTCCCACCATAAAGTTCATGTAATATGTTTGTCTTATTAATCCACAAAAATGCAGATAAACAATCCGTATCAAAAAATAAGTCATCAGTCATTCAGATTAGTTTCCTCCTCATCAAAATTGTATACTATATCTGCTCTATAGGCATCCATCAAAAGTTCTTCCTTTTTACCTTCCGAAATAAGACCTTTTTCTGCCATCTTTTCAACTTTACGAATATATTCACCTGTTGTGAAATATTGCTTTTTTTCATCTGTCGGAAAATATAATTCTTTACCATATCCCAGTTTAGCAGCCACAGTAGAAACTGTAATAGACTTATATTTATCAGCAACTTCATTATCGAGCAAATTATCATATACTAATCGATGAAGCATTGCCTGATGGCTTACTTGAAAAAATTGTTCTGCATCAATTACCTTTTCAAGATCCCATTTTCCTTTATTATGCTCATATTCTAACAATGCATCATATGGCATCAATAAGTAACTGGCAAATTGGTCTGCTTCTTTTTCTGAATCTGATTTGTTTCCATTCATACTCATATCACAAATGACCCTCTGCATCCCTTCTTCGTACAATACATGATACAATTCATGCGCTAGAGTAAATCTTTGTCTTCCATAAGAGGTTGTCGAATTTATACAAATAACAATATCATCCTTTTCTTTTGTACACATACCACTTATCCGTGATGATAGTGGATATCTCACTATTGTAATTTTTTTATCTTTCCAACCATTAACAATAGCAAAAATATCAATTGGAGAATATCCATCCTCGTTCCACAACCTCCGTGTTCTTAATGCTAATGAATTTAGTTCCTGAGCTGTTCTCATAAATATTAGTCTCCTATCATTTCGTTCATATAGCGAATATTCATTGCAATTTTGTTGATCACCGCTATACTTTCTAAATCTTCTGTTTGGATTCCATTAGATCTAAACGCAAAATTTAAAGGGATATAGGCATCATCTTCTCCCAATAAATAAGTATCTGAACATCCAAACAAGTTGCATATCTTTTCAATTAATAATACATTTAAACTCCTTGTTCCATTTTCCAATTTTGTAATCATCGTTTGGTCTACATCTAAATATTTTGCTAATTGTTCCTGTGTTATTTTACTTTCCTTTCTAAGTTGTTTTAAACGAATATTTTTTGTGTTGGCCTCCATTTTATATTCTCCTTTCGATAGAACACACTCAGTGCTCATTTATATTATACATATTTTCCGTCATATTTTCAATATATAT
>FR902957.1 GCA_000438155.1 Firmicutes bacterium CAG:95 | reverse complement strand
CTCCCGACGTTAAGTAGTTACGGATGCATGTCTCAATATCCGCTTCTTTCATTTTATCATAATCCTTGCGGAACAGGGAAGCAAATTCATTTACTGTTTCCACATTTTCAAGTGTAACCATACTGTCTTCATGTTCTACTGCGGGAAGACCAAAAAAATCTGAAAATGTTAATGTTTCTTTTACTCTCTTCTGACAATATACAGCACCTTTTTGCGATACTGTAAAATGCTCTTCCATTCCTATCGTATTATCTGTATAGAAATCATCCAGTATAATTTGGCTTAAGCTCTCTGTTGCATTATTTTTAAAGTCCATATACAATGGGTTATCCAACGTTTCCCATACATAATCCGGTGCGGAACTGGCATAACTCTGCAGAAGCTGAAGATCCTGTGTCATCCTTTCAATCTTGTCTGCCTGAAATTGATAACTACATGGTCCCACGGAAACACCCGCCAGCTTATCATTACACTTCTCAAATTTCTCTTCAATCCCTTCCAAAGTACTTTGTATGGAATCAGCACTCCACCCCGACTGAATTCCCCGATCTGCAAAGATCAGCATCATCTTCTTCGTTTCCACATTATTTTCCTTCCATATTTTCGCACATCATCCTATCATTCTTCATAAAAGATTCCGCAGTTGTCCATACATATTCTTCCATTTTACCGTAGAACAATGTCAGTCTTTCTATATGCATCGGAAGACTTCCAAAAAACAATTCCATTTCCTCTTTTGCCTCTCCCTCATAGGAATCTGCAATTTTTTCCTGTGCCTGCTCTGCCATCTCCTTTGCATTCTGAAGCTGCTGCATCATATCCGCAAGCATAATTGTGATTCCCAACATGGACGGC
Source organism: Firmicutes bacterium CAG:95 (assembly GCA_000438155.1). Classification (GTDB taxonomy): domain Bacteria; phylum Bacillota; class Clostridia; order Lachnospirales; family Lachnospiraceae; genus Suilimivivens. The sequence continues at coordinate 8,792 of FR902957.1, read as the reverse complement.
TGATCACATACCGTTGTTTCTTTCGTTTTTGCCACTCATTCTCCCTCCCTGACCAATTGACAAAGCTGTTTACGCATCCACAAAGGTGATAAACTTCGGATTCTGTTTCTCTCAAGATTTACAACATATCCCTGCTGCTTATCCCAGCCATAAAACTTTTCACCATCCGGTTTTCCCCCGGTAAACCTTTTTACCCATACCCCTCCGGTGCTATTTTGAATTCTTTGAAACAGTTCTTCCACCGTAGTATTTTCCCAATTTCCTCTTCCCGGCTGATGGTCTTCGCATTTCAAAAACTCAGAATAACCAAGCAATGCCTCTAATAAGACAGAAGAACTTATACAATTAAACTCATAACCATCCTCTTTTTTCATGACCGTAATCAGACGATCCCTTGGCAGCACCGCTGCATATATCTGATCCAATACAACATGCCTGTAGCTGTTTCTATATGTTTCAAAGAAAAACAACAGGTCTGCTCCTTCTTTGGTAAGTTTTAAATTTTCATCCACTATATTTTTATTCCTGAGAGAATAAATGGCATCTTTTATGTACTCTTCCCTTTGAGAATCTTCCGGTATTTTTATATCAATTCCCAACGGTTTTCTTCCCCTCGATACACTGATCATAAACATCATTTCTGAATCCGAAAATTTCATACTGACACTCTCTCCTATAACTTACGCAGTTCCTGATAATCTTCCCAATTATCATAAAAAATTTGATTTGCTGAAAGATACTTTTCCAGCGCAGCCTGTGCCTGTGAAAGAGGATCACCTGCCAGACTTTTATGATATTGCATTGTCAGATCCAGAAATGCCATTCCCGTCTGCTGAGACATTCCATTCCAAATTTTCTCATCACTCACACTTTGCATGACAGCTTCTGCTTTTTCATAAGTACTGTCCAATATCTCCTTAATACCTATAACCTTATCCTTAATCTCTGCAATAGCATCTGTTTCACAAAAGAAATCCTGCATTTTCCTCTTCCTCCCTGCGTAAAATTTCTTCCCATTCTTCTTTCTTCTGCTCCACTTCTCCCTTTTTCAGTACCAGGCTGTCCACTCCGGCATTCAATGCACTTATAATATTCTGCGTCCGTTCATACCATTCTGCCTCTTTATCATCAAATGTGGTAATCATAAAGCCCAATGCAGAATCCGGGTTTGCCGTTAAATTGGTATTTAGTTGCAGAATAGCGCTGTCTACCATCTCTATGCCGGATTGCTGACTGGAAATCGCCCCCTCCAGATAACTGATTACATTACTGCATTTCCATATCATGTTTCTCGCATGCCATGCCCCGGATATTGACATTCTCATTCCCTCCCTTATTTTTCACATCCTGTTTGTTTCCTGCTTACGCCTTGGGAATACGGATCATCGTACTGCTTCCCTTCTGATATAGCAGTCCATCTTCTACGCAATCCGGAAGCTCCTTTCCCCGAAAAGTAGGAAAAGGTGAATTGATGCCCGGTTCCCCTAACAGCAGACCGTTCTCTGCTTTCTTAACCAGTTTTGCCGTTTCATTTCGTACCGGCATATGTGCAGAATGACCTGTTAGTATTACCAGAATACCTGTGTCTGCAGCATTGCCTAATACCTGTATCATATTCTTATCATCATTTATAAACGATACAAAATCAGATAATTCGTTAATCACAACTGCATACTTTTCTAAGGAACCATAGAATTGTGTAACTGTCCTGTTTCCACGTTCTGCCTGACAGTCTTCCCGTCTTTCTTCTGTCAGATCCATTAATTCTTCCTTACAACGATCCAGTTTGTCCGGATTATCCACATACATTACATTTTCATATATCTGCATATCCTGCAATTCATATGTTTTTGCATCAAACACATAAATTTTCTCAAAATGCAGCATCTGTTGTAGTATCATGCGTACGGTATTGCTCTTACCGCTGCGCACAGGACCAATAATCAGGAATGGCGTATCTGTGGTCTGTATTCCTATCCTGTATACTCTTTGTTTTTCTAATCCAAGATAAACATCTGCCGGTTCTGCAGCCCCATAATTCTTCAGCATTCCGACCCGGAACTGTTCGGGCAGAACAGGGATTCCCACAGCCTTTTCTTCCGTACTGCTTCCGGCAATCTTTCCAATCAGCTCCTGCAGATTTTGATTATATTCCAGGCCGGATGAGTAAGGTACCGGCGTATAGATCTGCATCATATTCACATTTTCATCCTTCACCAGTACACGCCCCTTAATTTCCGGAAGCACATATTCACTTCTTCCTACAATATTGCGTGGTTCTGTCGGTTCATAATTATATCCCGCAATTTTGGTCTTAATTTGATTCATAAGCGCATACTTTACAACACTGCTTCTGGAAGCTGTAATTGCCAGATAGATTCCAAGATTAACGCCGTCACGTGCCAGTTGAACAAAAAAGTTTTCATCCATCTCAAGCTCTTTTACCACATCGTAATTATCAATAAACAGGACAATCGCAGGAAGAGGCTGTTCTGCCATCTGGTTATATATTTCGAAATTCTGTGCCATTGCATCTGCCATCAGCTGCTTACGCTGTTTCATCTCTTTAAATAATAATGCCATCAGTTTCTGCTGTTTTTCCAAATTGTCATAGGTAATATAATCTGCTACATGCGGCAATGCTTTTAATGGCAATAATGCATTATTCCCAAAGTCAAGAAGATATGCATGTAAATTCTTCACACTATTTAATGCACATAATCCCAATAAAAGTGTCTCCAGGAAAACGGTTTTCCCATATCCGGAAGATGCAAAGAAAATGACATGTCCCTGTTTCAAAAACTGAATCTGATATTCGATCTGCTTTTGTTCCTCGGGTATATCCTCAATTCCAACAGGGATATTTAAATTCAGTTCCTTATGTATTGCACTATCCGTAATTCTTTCAAACAATGGCGATACCATAACCGGTTGTAATGGTGGAAGCCAGGGACTCTTTACCTTTGGAAGCTTTGTCTTTAAAAATTCGTTCTTCACATACCCGACAACAACATCCAGCTGCGTCTTATGAATCCGGTTGCTTTCAAGACTTCCTCCCAGATCCTGATTGATAAGCTGGCCCTGCCCAATCCGGTTCACAAGGTAAACTCTCTGATCGCCTTCCTCTCTCTCCTGTTCCTCATGATATGAGGCTCCACTGAATGCCGATTGGAATAATTCATAAATCTCATTATTTCCCACCTGTAAATATGCCCGTCCCGGCTGTACAATAGATGCTGCATCCGGCGTTTTAAGCATCTCACGGCTGTCTGCCTCATTCTGGACTTTCAGACACAGTTTGAATTTTGAATTTGTCCAAATCTGATCATCCACTACACCGGATGGCTTTTGTGTCGCCAGAATCAGATGAATCCCCAGGCTTCGTCCAATTCGTGCAGTTGACACAAGTTCTTTCATGAATTCCGGCTGCTCTTTCTTCAGTTCTGCAAACTCATCACTGATCAGAAACAGATGCGGGATCGGTTCCCGGGCTTTTCCAAGCTGATATAGCTTATGATATCCATTAATGTGATTAACGCCATATTCATTAAATACTCTTTGTCTTCTCGCCAGTTCGCTTTTAATGGATACCATGGCGCGATGACTTTCTGCTCCATCAAGATTCGTGATCGTTCCAAGTAAATGAGGCAGATTTTTAAATAAATTTGCCATTCCACCACCCTTATAATCAATTAACAGGAATCCTACTTCATATGGATGAAAATTAACCGCAAGGGATAAAATATAGCTCTGAACAATTTCCGATTTTCCGGATCCTGTTGTACCGGCCACCAGTCCATGCGGGCCGTGCGCTTTTTCATGTAAATTCAACTCCACATAATTGTTTTGTTCCCTCACACCCAACGGAACAGCAAGTGATTTATGCGCAGCGTGATTTTTCCATCTGGATTGTACATTCAGTTCTTCCGGATGCTGTATCTGATACATTTCAAAAAAGGTAATACTTTCCGGAATACGGGATACCATTCCTTTTTCATGAATAACAGCCGCACACTTCCGGCTGACCCTTTCGACATTCCTTTCTTTCATTGAAACAATTTCAAATGGTTCATTACAGCGGATTCCTTCTCGTAACATAACCCTTCCCGTTTCCGAATTTTCCAGAATACACACGGTCTGAATATTTTCCGGGAGCTTTGCCCGCTGATCTGTTGTATAAATAATACTAATCCCCAATTCTCCGGATGAACCTTCAAGGTATTCCATAATTGCGTGATCCTGTATTAATTGCGGTTCATCTATGATAAAAAGCAGTTGAGGACAGAACCGCTCTCCTTTATTGCTTTCTTCTACTCTTTGTTTTCTGTCTTTAACCATCTGCAGAACGCTTCCCAGTATCTGGTCTCTGGTTATCTGGTTAAAAATTTCTGCAACTACATTAATTGACTGTATTCTCAGGTGCGGATACCATCTCAGATAAGAAAACTCGCTGCTGCTCTTTTCCTTTCCAATAAAAATAATCTGTACATCATGATAACTATGAAAAAAACAAATCTGTAACAGAAGGTATTTTAACTGATTGTGAATGTTTTTTTCTTCACCTACAATGCCCAGATGATTCTTATATAAATTAACCATTACCGGCATATGATGCACAGAACCGAATTCCTCCTTCAAACTCTCTGCCTCATCACGCAGTGCATCCTCCTCCATATTTAACTCATCACTTTCACATTGGACCCGGATCCCTGACTGTCCATTTTTATATCCAAGACAGATTTCAAGGAAATCTTCTTCTCCCATGCTTTTCTCATACAATCTGCTGTCATAATGCAGCATCATTGCTTCAATCTGTTCTGCATCCGGCGTCTGATACTCTATAGCATCCTTTTCCTTTTTTCTCAATGCACGGATCCGTGCCCTTTCCTTAACGAGATACTCCATATATACCCGCTCTCGTGTTTCATTTTTCTGCCGGATTTCCTTTCTCTGGCTAAAGAACTTCTGAACAGAAAAAATAATAGTCACAATCGTTGTGCAGATACTTGCAATTACATAAAGTCCCCGCTTCAGATATACACTCATAAAGATGGTAACGGCCAGCATTACAAGCGGCGGTATCATAACCTGCATCAATGACCCTTTCGCTAAAGCTGCTTTCTGCGGTGGATTTTTGATTTTAATTGTTTCCGGATTCACTTTAACATGAATTCTTGGTGACCTCTTATAATATGGAAAGCCTTCGAACGGAACCTCTTTGTAACTGACCGGCTGTAATTTACACACATATTTACTGTGGTCCCCCTCTACCGCAATCATTTCATCGTAAATAATAATTCGAAAATCACCGGTATCCAGGATGTTTTCTCCGATTTCAATCTTACGAATTGCAACCTCCTTTTCTTTTTCACCCCGGACATATATTTCTTTTTCTGTCACCAGATATTCTTTTTCCATATCGGGAATGCAAATATCTGCATTGGAATTTCCGATCAGAATCTTTTCTTTTCGCACATAATAGTAAGTGTCACCCATACAAGTTCTCCTTCGTGTTGTTTTATTCCTCCAGATATTTACTGCTGATTTCTGTAATCGCATTTCCAAGTTCATTCATACGATTTTGCTTTTCTTCCCCGTCCATGTTAATGTTACCTTCTAAGTAATTCAATTCTTTCATATAAGAATAGATAAGAAGTTTATCATCGGAAAGCGCCTTCGCATAATTCTCTGCCTGCGTAAAATCAGAACGCCCAATTGCAATCCAATATCCCAATTCTGCTTCGTTGGAATAAATACTGATATTTTTTAACACATTTTCCAGCTCTGTCTTCTCCAATGCTTCACATCTCGCATAAGATGATGCCAGAATATATTTCGTATATGTGTCCATCTGGTCCGTCTGCATATTTTGCAGTTCATCGATACATTCCACATAATTCTGTACCATATATGCCCTGCTTGCCCGTATTACTGCCTGATCCCTTGGCAATATAACAAAGGTCTGATATCCCATATAAAACAATGCAAGTATAAATACACACAATATACCTGCCAGTATTTTCTTACCGGTTTCATATTTTCTTTTATCAAGCCGGATCTTTTCCTCACTGTTTTCCCTGTGAATCTGCTCTGCACGTTCACCGATCTCTTTGTACATTTCCTCTGTTGTTTTACAGGCAAGAATATAACCCAATGCTTTGTCTTTTGCCGCAATCATTAAACCGCTTTCTCTTACCTGCGTATAGCTGTATTTATTTCCAAGAATTCCTACTGCCAGTTCCTGATAGGCATTACGAAATTCATATTCTTCCTCATCTTCTTTCTTTAACTGCTTCATATCACGAAATACTATGTAAGGCACGTAATTCCGGTCATAATATATGTTTTCCTCCGTCAGCGGCAAGTCATATTCTGTCCAGATACGATAAATCTCATAAAAGTTCTGCAGAAAGCGCAGACGGTATTCCATTTCTTCTTTCTTAAGTTCACTTAACGGATGCATTCCTGTCAGGTCAAATTCAAAACGAACGTCCTCTCCCTCTTCTGTTATATGACATGGTAACAATCCCCTGGTTTCTTTCATTAAATATTCATATTCAAAAATATTATCCGCTCTTAATGATGATTTCTTCATTTTCTTTTCTAAAATCTTTGCTCTACTATCCATGTCCTTCGTCCTCATCTCTACTTATTTTCTATATCTTTTTACTTATTCAGCAAAAGTTCACTTCCCGAATAGAGATGTGCCTGCTCATAAGTGCATCGTGTACTGATCTTTCTCCCACTATCCCTTTCCTGCACATATTCCGGAATGCTGTCCATACAGAAAAAATCCAGATTGTCATTTAATATCTGTAAGGTTTCCATGATTTTCTGCGAATCCGGGACCTGAATATCATAGGATTTCTGTTGTATTTTTATTGTTATCGTAAGCTTCATCATTAGGCTCCTTTATCTTCTTTCCTGCTATTCAAGCTGTAATTCAGCCAGCACCTACCACATTACACCGTCAGGTGGGATGATCCATGTAAGGATTCTATTCTTATTACCTTCCCTTTCCACTACATATTGCAGCGTGACCAGTTCCCCTGCCTCATCGATCCGGTATATTATTCCATCATTATATTTCTTTAGCGTATTATCCAGCAGATACAGATATTTCTCATCTACATAGAACTGGCCTGACATATCATATTCTTCTTCATACGCTACAACAATATAATCCTCCGACATTTCATTAAAGTGATCCAGATATTCATCTTTTGAGAATATATTTTTTATATCCTCTGCACTTATATCCAGATCCTTAAGCTTCAGAAGTTCACCTGTATGCAGGTCAAATGTACAGCCATAATAATAACATCCCCCTCGTTCCGCTCGTTTTTCTTTAATCTGCAAGATACTCAAAATATTATCATCCATATACATAATCCTGCTTTCCAGACTATATAAGCACGGCTCTTCTGCCACATCCTCATCACCATACCTTTCTCGCAGATCAGCCACTCTACCTAAAAAGTGGTCGAATATATTACCATAATCATTTCCGGGAAAATCTAATAATCTTCCCGTTCCTGCAAACCAGTCCTGTTCTTCTTCAAAAAATTCTGTGATTTTCTCTGCCACAGCGGTATCTCCAGAAACAATCGGTCTGTCATAATAAATAATTGCTATCGTCAATCCATCCTCATTAACCAGTGAACGGTCTGTACGCTCTATGGTAACTTCCAGCTCAGAATTACTTCGCGTTCTTCTGCTCCTCCACTGCTCATCTGTCTCCAGCCATTCTGTCTCTTCCTTTATCTCCTCTTCTGATTCGGCTTCCGATGAACTTTCTGCATCCTGTATGGAATCTTCCTGCGAATCTTCTATGAAATCTTCTATTGAGTCTTCTATTGAGTCTTCTATTGAATCTTCTATATATACCTGTTCCTCTGCAGCCTCCGTTTCAACAGGCAGCTCCGGCACAGCATCATTTTTATCCACATCCGGTCTTCCACATGCACTTAATGTAATCAATAATGTAACCAGCATTAATACGGTATAATGTTTTTTCATTTTCTTATTCCTTGATTTCGCTCTTTCTGTTCAAGCTGTATTTGACAGGTTATCTTCATATCTTCTATCTGTCTTTGCTGTTCTCGAAGTTCATCCCGCAGATCCTCTTCCACTTCACTGTCCTGCGATTTAGCCAGCACCTACCACAATGCGCCGTCTTTCGTGATCCATGTAAGGATTCTATTCTTATTACCTTCCCTTTCCACTACATATCGCAGCGTGACCAGTTCCCCTGCCTCATCGATCCGGTATATTATTCCATCATTATATTTCTTCTCTGTATTATCCAGCAGATACAGATACTTCTCATCCACATAGAACTGGCCTGACATATCATATTCTTCTTCATACGCTACAACAATATAATCCTCCGACATTTCACTAAAGTGATCCAGATATTCATCTTGTGAGAATATATTTTTTATATCGTCCGCACTTATATCCAGATCCTTAAGTTTCAGAAGTTCACCTGTATGCAGATCAAATGTACAGCCATAATAATTAGTACTCCCTCGTTGTGTTCGGAATTCTTTAATCTGTAAGATACTTAAAATATCATCATCCATATACATAATCCTACTTTCTATGTTATATAAGCACGGACATTCATATTCTACTATATGCTCATCACCAAACATTGCACGCATCTCACCCACTAACTCTAAAAAGAATTCCAAGGCACTGTCACAATCTCCCGAATAGTCTAATAACCTTCCCTTCTTTCCTGTAAACCAGTTCTGTTCTTCTTCTTCAAAAAATTCTGTGATTTTCTC
>FR902956.1:5412-9016 GCA_000438155.1 Firmicutes bacterium CAG:95 | reverse complement strand
TTACGAAGAAGACTATGTGTGGCAGAGAAACGGATTAATCAGAATACGGTCATCTAGTTTTGATGCTTTGGTTGTAGCGTTTGCACTCTATAATTTTCTTTTTGGTAAAAGGAAAAAGCTGGTTTCTGCTCTTACCATTGCATTTGTTACTTGGTATGCTAATAGCGTTATGCAGTCGAGGTCGTTAGTAATTACGATTGCCGTGACATTGTTTCTGACTTTGATTTTAAGAAAGCAGATTGGGTGGAAGAAGAGTGTTGCGATAATTGCGTTAGCAATTTTGGCTATTATAATACTCCAGAGTCAATATTTTGATACTTTTGTTGATAGTTTTGACGTTTCAACTTATTCGACAAGCATTAGATTGCAGGGGCTTGCATTCTATATGGAGGCAATTAATGGGCATTCTTTATTGGGCCTAATACCTTTGAATACATATGAGAGTGTAAAGGGCGGAAACTGGCGCTATTATATTTCTGATTTGGGTACATTAAGCAAGTTCTTCGAATACGGCATTATTGGATTTGTTATTTTTAATTTACCTTTTATAAGAAGCGTGTATGTAAACTTTATCCAACTTAAAGGAAAAAGTGTAGTTGCTTTAAGTATGACGATATTTACGATTTGCTTTTCTTATCTTAGTAATGATGTTTATATAAAAAACAACATTCTGGCTCTTCCGATGTTGGTTGCAGTTGTAGAAGTGTTTTGTAAAGACCAACTACATGACCCAATTCGAAAGGGATGTATTGAGGATAGGTGTTTATGAAAAAGTTTTTGTTGAAAATGCTTGAGATATATCATGGGATTCCGTTTAAGTTACAACGATGGATGACAAATGATGAAGCAAAGTCCATTGAAAAGAATTTTTCGTCACTGTGTGATTGTGTTGATAAAGGTGGGGCCTACTATGTTTCGTATCGAATACGGCCACAAACGACGGATACGGCGAATGAATCCATTGATATCAGTGATAATAGTAGAATAGGGATAGTTATTCAGGGTCCTTATTTTCATGGATTTACCGATGAATCAATAAGACTTTATAGGAAATATTATTCGAATGCCATAATTGTTTTTTCCACATGGAAAGGGTTGCCAAAGGAAGCCGAGGAAGTTTTAAAAGCTCTTGACGTAATTGTCGTTGAGTCAGAGGAACCGATATGTTTGGGAAGGCTGAACATAAATTTTCAGATTATTAATTCAGCTGCTGGTGTTGAAGCTGCTATTGAAAACGGTGCAGAGTACATTTGTAAAATACGGAGTGATCAGAGGATGTATCATCCAATGGCTCTGTCCTACTTATGCGCACTAGTAAATACTTTTCCATTAGGAGATCTGGCTCAAAATCAAGATAGAAGAATAGTTACAGTTACTATGCCTTATGGCAATATGTTTCAGCCGTTCTATATTTCGGACTTTTTCTACTTTGGAAAATCTAATGATATAAAAAAACTTTTTTATATCTCTTTAGATAAGCGCGATAAGGGAGGTTTTTCAAAGGGGGCAAGCAAACGTGAAATGGCAGAAAAAGATATGGCACCGGAATCGATTTTTATGAGAAACTTCGCCAGGCTTACACAGCAGCCATATGATTGTACAGTAAAAGATTATTGGGGCTTTGTTAAAAACTCTTTGATTTGCATTAACAGAAATGATGTAGGACTTTTTTGGAATAAGTACTCTGAAAAAAAGGACGAAGCAAGGTGGAATGGATACTACGATACAAGAGAAATGAAAGGCGAGTATTCACTGTACAATTTTGATTTTTGTAACTGGCTATCTTTGTACACTGGAGAGTTGAGGTATAAAGAGGATTATGAATCGTTATCTGAATTTGTTTTCAAGTAAAGGCAATAAAGACAAACTAAAAATAAATGCCGGTTTGAATGTTATCAAGAAGACTATTCTGCTTGTATTTCCTTTAATTACGTTTCCATATATCTCAAGGGTACTTGGTGTTGAAAATCTTGGTAAGTTTAATTATGCTTACAGTCTTATTAGTTGGTTTGTATTGTTTGCTTCTCTTGGTATTCCTATATATTCTGCGAGTTATGGTGCCAGAATTAGGGATGATAAAGAGCGTAGTGATAGGTTTGTATCAGACCTAATTTTAATAAGCTTAATCACAACAGTTATTGCCTATATTGTTTTTGCAATAATGCTAGCCGTATCAGTCGATTTACGGGAATATAATTCGCTATTACTAATTTTAAGTGTAATAATTGCAGGGACAACGCTTGGCTTGGATTGGTATTTTGTTATATATGAAGAGTACTTCTATATAACTGTTAGAGTTATCATAATACAACTTGTTTCTTTGGCATTGATTTTTGGTTTTGTACATAATAGCTCTGATTTGTTTGAATACGCTTGGGTATATGTTTTTTCACAGGTAGGGGCAAGTGCTATTAATATATATATTGTATGCCGAAGAGTTAAGTTCGGATTCGAGTTCTCGTCATTAAAGAAACATGTAAAACCAATTCTAACAACGTTTGCCCTATGCATGTCATCTCAGATTTATATTAATGCTGATATGACGATGGTGGGAGCAATGCAGGGGGATTATTATACTGGTCTGTATAGTGTTTCCAATAAGGTTTATCGCGTTTTGAAATCTTTAATGGCGGCTTTGTACGAAGCTGCATTGCCCAATTTGTCAAATGCAATAACATCAGAGGGCATGGATTCGTTTAAGGTAAAAATAAATGAATTATTGAATACAATTATTGTATTTTTGATTCCTGCAGTTTGCGGTGTAATAGCAACATCAAGTGACATTATTTATGTTGTAGGCGGAAGTGAGTACATGGAGGCATCGACCTCCTTGGCGATTCTTGGTTTTAGCCTTTTATTCGCCGTATTATCGGGCGCATTTATGTATGCTGTACTGTTGCCTATGAAGCTTGAAAAAGTCACGATGCAGTCTATGACAGTAAGCGCTGTTATAAACATCGCTTTAAATTTTTATTTTATACCTCGATATAATATAAATGGCGCGGCAATCACTACAGCAATTTCTGAAGGGATTGTTTTTATTTGGCAGTGTATTTATGTGTCAAGATATAAGATTTTAGAAGTTGAACTTTCCAATGTTTTGCAAGTTGCTTTAGGTAGTGGATGTATATTTCTGTGTTGCGGCCTGGTTTCCACCTGTGACCTGCCTTTTATCGTGAGTCTGCTGCTAAAAATTATTGTATCTGTTGTTGTATATGCTTTGGTACTGATCGTTACTAAAAATAAATACTTGAGAAACATTTTTAAGAAGGCTAGATGAGATGTTTTATCTACTTATTGTGGAAGCGTGTGGAGGATATGAAAATGAATAAATTCATCAGGCGTGCTCTGATAATTTTAGGGCTGCCAAACTCGTTATATTTGTGCCTTAGAACGATGCCGCTAAAAAAAGCAATTCGCTGTCCAATTATTGTTTCTCCGTTTACACGCTTTCTATCGCTGAGTGGCACAATTAAAGTCAACGAGGAAAAGTTTGGTTCTGTGCGAATGGGATTTGATGGGCTGGCTGTAGCCTATTCAAAACCTATTTGCATTGAAAACGATGGCAATATTTTTATAGGCGGTCATGTGAATTTCGGGGGGG
>FR902956.1:0-5382 GCA_000438155.1 Firmicutes bacterium CAG:95 | reverse complement strand
GGTGCCAGTTAAGTTGTCGCAATGGGGCCAACCTAATTATAGGAACGCAGACAAAGATTATGGGTGAAGCAAAGATATTTTGTTCTCATCATATTGAGATAGGCAGTGGATGTAGAGTGTCATGGAACACGCAAATAATAGATACTGATTTTCATGAAATCAGAAATGTCGATAATGAACTGTTGAATCCGCCAGCACCTGTGATTATTCATGATAACTGTTGGCTGTGTAGCGGGGTAAAGATATATAAAGGCGTAGAGATATATCAAGGGTGTGTAATTGCCGGAGATGCTTCAATTTGCAAATCTGTTAATGAGCCTAATGCTGTTGTTACTGGCATGCCTATTAGGTATCTTCGGAGGGAGATACAATGGATACCCTGATAGTTAACTATTTAAGAATCGAACGATAAACTGTTTTCAGTCTGATAGAATGCGGAGGGCATTTAATGACACAGGTAGTGGATTGTAATAATAAAGCTAGAAGAAATACTACAATAGATTTTTTTAAATGCGTTGCTTGTATTTTGGTCATAATCAATCACTTTCATCATGATGGGTTAGTAGGATCAATAGAAGTTACTGTTTCGCATCTTGGGGTTCCATTATTTTTTATGGTATCGGGGTATTTCCTATGGAGAAGTTCTTTATCCGATGTCGAAAAAGTCCTTCCAAAGAAAATCAAGCATGCCGCAAAGTTGACATTTACGCATCTATCTATTTACTTTGTATTTGGATTGATTTCTCTGGTGATTGAAAAAGGTTTGAGCGGGAAAATATTGCTTGACTTTTTAATGGGTGTATTTTCATTAAAAGCTATTTTAAAAACCGTGTTATTTGGTGCAACTTTATACGGGGGGGGCAGTGGTTCTTATGGGCTTTGCTAGAAGCATACATTTTGTTCTTCGTTATGTGCAAGCTCAAAATGAAGTGGCTCCTATACGATCGAGCTGTTGAAATTTCTATATTACTGTTTTCGGTACACATTTTTGTTAGGTTCATATTAGTAGGGTTGGGAGTTACGAGCATTGGGCCAATAAGCTTAAATGATACATATGTTGTGAGAAATGTTTATTTTGATGCCATACCATTTATGCTTTTGGGCTTTAAAATGCATGATGGATTACGATTGAAAACAGACAAAGAACTGCTTTGGATGGTATTATTTGGTGCATTAAGCATATTAGAAAGCTTACTTGCTATGAGTTTATTTCCGAATACAAATTGCGTGCTCTATGTTGGAACAATTCTTGCCGAATTTTTTGCGTTCAAATATTGTATTAAAAGTCATAGTACTAGCGAAAATTTGTTTTGGAATGCCGTTGTGTATTTCGGAACTAATTGTTCTATGATTGCTTATTTTATACATCCGATGGTGGGAACGCTGATAAAAGAATTTAATTTGAGCAATAGCATATTTCCATTTGCGGTTATATTTGTAACTGTTTGTGTAAGTATCATTCTTTATAAGTTTGTATATTTCGTAAGGACTTCATACGGAGGTAGAATTCAACAATGATCATATTATCACATAGAGGATACTGGAAAGACTTCCAAACAGAAAGCAATAAAAGAGTTGCTTTTGACCGCTCTTTTGACTTGGGCTTTGGAACAGAGACAGATTTAAGGGATATCAACGGAAATATAGTCATCTCACATAATATGCCAAATGGCGATGAGATGACGTTTGAAGACTTATTGCAAATCATGAATGGCAGAAATCTTCCATTGGCACTTAACATCAAGGCTGATGGGCAAGCAGATGTTGTAGAGGCTTTGTTAAAGAAATACAAGCATACCAACTATTTTACATTTGATATGTCCATCCCGGATCTCGTTTATCAGACGGAGAAAACGAATTTGAACATATTTACCGGCTGTAGCGATATTTTGCAAAATCCAGTGCTTCTTGATAAAAGCGTTGGCGTTTGGCTGGATTCATTCTATGAGTCCTGGTATGGCATAGATAGAATTCACGGCTTTTTAAAGCAGGGGAAAAAGGTCTGTATTGTTTCAGAGGATCTGCACAGTCGAAAGAACGATGAACAGTGGAGACTTTTGAAAGATTCTGATTTGTTGAATAACGATGAGGTTATGCTTTGTACTAACCATCCGAAAGATGCTAGAGTGTTCTTCTATGGGAAGTAGGTAGAATTACAGAATAAGATAGAACGATAGAAATAATACGAAAATGTTGTAATAACAGGGAGGAAGGAACGATGTCTAAGATCAAGGCCATCTTGTTTGATATGGATGGTGTTTTAATCGATGCCAAAGACTGGCATTATGAAGCGTTGAACGATGCACTAAGATTGTTTGGCGTTGAGATCAGTAGGTATGATCATCTGCATACTTTTGATGGGCTGCCCACAAAGGTGAAACTTGAGCTACTTGGAGAGCAGAATTATTTGCCAAAAGAGTTACATGGGTTTATCAATCAAGTGAAGCAGAACAATACAATGCGTTTGGTAAATGAGAAGTGTCATCCTATGTTCCATCATGAATACGCACTCTCGCGGTTAAATAACGAGGGTTACCGGATTGCGGTATGCTCGAACTCTATTCGGAACACAATCTGCAATATGATGGACAAGGCTGCATTAACGCATTATCTTGATTTGATTGTATCTAACGAGGATGTCACAAAGGCAAAGCCGGATCCTGAAATGTATTTGACGGCTATCAGCAGGTTTGGTCTTAAGCCTGATGAGTGCGTGGTCGTAGAAGACAATCCGAATGGTGTGAAAGCTGGTCTGGCAAGTGGAGCGTATGTCTTGCAGGTTGAAACGGTGTATGACGTAAACTATACAAACATAAGAAATAAGATTGACGAGGTGGAAGCATGATTAATATATTATTACCAGCAATGGGCAAGTCCACTTTTTTCAAGGATTATTATTTTCCAAAGCTGATGCTAGAAATCGGCGGTGAGACTATGCTCGAAAAAATCATCAAAAATTTTGAGAGTATTGATGACCACCATTTTATCTTTGTGTTTAATCAAAAGGAGTGCACGGAGTTTCATATTGATAAATCCGCACAGATTATTACAGAACCGGATAGTAGCTTTATAACTTTGAAAAATGAGACAGGCGGAGCACTTTGTACGTGTTTGCTTGCCATTTCCTATATAAACTCCGATGAGCCTCTTATTATTGCAAACAGTGACCAGATAATAGATGTGGACTATTCGGATGTTGTGGCTTATTTCGAAGAACATGACCTTGATGCCGGAGTGATTACATTCCCTAGTATTCATCCTAGATGGAGCTATGTAAGGATGGAGGGCGATAATGTAATTGAAGTCGCAGAGAAAAGGCCGCTTTCAAAGAATGCGATTGCAGGTTTCTATTATTTCAAGCATGGCAGCGACTTCATTGAGGCAGCTAAGAAGGTAATACTCAAAGAGAACAGTATTAATGGTAAATACTACATTTCAAGTTCATTAAACGAGTTGGTTCTTATGAACAAAAAAATTGGATGCTATGAGATCGAAAAAGAGCAGTATCATTCTTTCTACTCTCCTGAGAAAATCAGAGAGTATGAGAAGATGAGCGAAAAACAAAAACAGTAGGCCGAAAAAATTGGACTGATAGGCATATAAGAAAGAGTAAAGAGAATGAAAGAAGCTAAATTAAATGATATGGTGAGAGGTTGGTTCGTTGGAAACTTCACACCGACACTGTATAAAACCAACGATTGTGAGGTCGCTTACAAGACCTACAATAAGGGCGATAAAGAGCAAAAACATTATCACAAGATTGCTACGGAAATCACCCTTGTTACTAAGGGGAAAGTGAGAATGTTCGATAAGGTATATTCTGCTGGGGATATTATCATTGTGGAGCCGGGAGATGCGACCGATTTTGAAGCATTGGAAGATGCTGAAAATGTTGTTGTTAAGCTCCCAGGGGCTAACAATGACAAGTACTTGGTGGAGTGATGACGAGTCACTCGTAAAAGTTTGGAATTAAGAAATTTGGAGGAATAGATTATGTTGAATATTGTAGTACCTATGGCTGGTAGAGGCAGCCGTTTTGCTAATGCTGGATATAAGAATCCGAAACCGCTCATTGATATCTATGGGCATCCGATGATCGAATATGTAATCAAGAACATCACTCCGACACAGCCCCATAGATTTATTTTTATCTGCCAGGAAGAGCATATAAAGAAGTATGGGATTGACAAAGAGCTTGAAAGAATGGCTCTGGGTTGCAAGGTTGTGACCGTCGATCACATAACAGAAGGAGCCGCATGCACGGTTCTTCTGGCAGAGGAGTACATTAATAATGAAGACGCAATGATGATTGCTAATAGCGACCAGTATGTTGATACGGATATTAATGACTATCTATCTGCAATTGGAGATAATGATGGCTTGATTATGACGATGCCAGCTTCTCATCCGAAGTGGAGCTATATCAAATTCGATGAGAATGGATTCGTGACATTGGTGCGTGAGAAGGAAGTTATATCTAATGAGGCAACTGTAGGAATATATAACTACAAGCATGGCAGCGATTTTGTGAAGTATGCTCATCAGATGATTGACAAGAATATTCGCATCAACAATGAATTCTATGTAGCGCCTGTTTATAATGAGATGATTGATGCCGGCATGAAGATAGTGTTTAATGATGTCGGAATTAAGATGTTCGGTACTGGCACTCCGGAAGATTTAAATATCTTTATGGAAACCGATGTATGTAAGAAGTGTTTTTAATAATGCTGTCCAGGGCTGTCAAAAAGGTATTGTTGAAATGAAAGAAATGCATAAGCAAAGAAATTCAAATATAGAGCTACTTAGAATCATAGCAATGTTTATGATTATTGCTTCTCATTATCCACATGGTCTGTCAGGTACTGATTTGGGATATGGTGCGAACAGATACTTTTATAGCATTTTTACTGCATTCGGTCAGGTTGGTGTTGGAATCTTTCTTCTCATCATGGGATATTTCATGATTGACCAGAAGATGACTTTAAAGAGGTTTTTAAGGCTTTACCTAGATGTTATATGTTATTCGATTGTTGTATTTGTTTTATTTGCAGCTTTTGGGCGACAATATATTACATTAAAGCTTATATTAAAGTCTTTCTTGCCGCTTTTATATGTAAATTGGTGGTATTTCACTACATATGTTATTATCATGCTGTTTTCTCCGTGGCTGAATAAGATGCTTAAGAGTCTTGAAATAGATGAATACAAAAAGCTGATTGTGGATTTGGTTGTCGTTTTTACTGTTTCAAGATTTGCATATGGTTCACTATCAGATAGTTTTAGTGGTTTTGCTTTTGGCAAGCTGATTCCCTGCTTTAATTTATATGTGATTGGTGCCTATTTAAAGCTGTGGCATGACCAACCTCATATAACTCGGGG
>FR902955.1:26285-26789 GCA_000438155.1 Firmicutes bacterium CAG:95 | reverse complement strand
AATGCTTCGACCTGTACTGAATAGTTACAATTAATAACATAATTATGACATAAAATTTCAATCAATGAAAGGAGCCTTTTATGGCTACCATCCGTGATATTGCTGAAAAGCTTGGTGTATCCATAAGTACAGTTTCCAAAGGCTTAAACGGTGCTGCCGACATCAGTGAAGAGCTTCGCCAGCTGGTACTCGATACTGCCGTGGAAATGCACTACACCACCAAGCGTATGCGTAAGGAATCCAATAAAAAACTTTGTATCTTCGTAGAACACGCCCAGCATGACATGCCGAATTCTTTTGCTTATGATATTATTCTTGGATTTAAACAGGCTGCCTATCGTGATAACTGGGACATTGACATTATCCCCATCACTCCCGAATTCCAGACTACAGAGAAATATGACACCTATATGTTGAAAAATGGTTACTCCGGAGCATTTTTAGTCGGCTTTGGCTTACAGGATGAATGGATGTATCAGCTTATCTCCACCACTTTCCCTACAG
>FR902955.1:14631-26265 GCA_000438155.1 Firmicutes bacterium CAG:95 | reverse complement strand
TTCCCTACAGTCCTTTTTGATAATTATATTCCCAAGAATCCGAATATTGCTTATGTAGGTGCCGACAGCTTTGAAGGAATTGACACCGCAATTGAACATCTTAAAGCACTTCATCATACAAGAATTGCCTTTTTAAACGGTTCTTTGTATTCCATGATTGCCGAGCACCGGGAACGGGCCTTTTATTTAAGTATGAAAGCACATGGCCTTCCGATTGATGACCGCCTGATCGTACATACCTCCTTCTACGGAAGTGGTGTTGCAGGAGACCTTCCCGCATTACTTGAACTGGGTGCTACTGCTATCCTCTGTGGCAACGATCCCATTGCCTACGAGGTGATTCATGAGTGCCTCAAGGCAGGATACCGGATCCCGGAAGATATCAGCGTCATCGGTTTTGATGATCTGCCCGATTCTGCCAAAACCACGCCGCCCCTTACCACGATCCGCCAGAACCGCCTTGATCTTGGCAAGTGCAGTTATTCTACTCTGTGCAATCTACTCATGCATGTCACCTGCAGCATGACCCTGTTACGCCCCCAATTTGTGGTGCGTGAATCGACCGGGGAGGCTGCTGCTTCTACTAAATAACTGTGAAAGAAAATAATAAACAGATGAGGTTAACATTAAACCTCTGATTTAATGGAAGTTCATAAACTGCCTCGAATAAACAGGCAGCCATATAATGGCATATTCTGCTTATTGGAAGATCAGGAAACAACCTTTTCTGATTAACTGGAAAGCTCTTGGAAATGCCCATGAAATAATGTTTTGTTTCAATGATATAATACAAAAAACCACCATAATATTAGGTGGTTATCAGAGTACTCTAATTGCCAAACCGGATAATTATATGGCAGGCGTAGCCGCTCCTGCATCTCTCGGGTTTCCCCTGTCGTACCATCGGCGTGTGGTCGCTACGAAATCTACCACCTCATACAACTATCCGGGTAAAGCACTATTATTATATGCTGATAGTAACACCATCATTCATTTTTGTAAAGTACTATATTATTTCTCAAGCGTTGGGCAAATCGTTTTTCGCTTTCGCCTATAGCTGTAATAATTGAATTTTTATACTTCGGATTGTCCGTTTCTATTGCAATCCTTAGTACAAGATTAACATACTTCTCATCCTCAACAATTCTTTTACAAACTAATGCGGTATGCTCTCTTTTCTCTCTAAAAATATAATCAGGAGTTCGAAGAATTTCATCAAACAGACTGCTATATCTAGCATAAAACTCATCTCCACGACGTTCACGAATGTGTTCTATTCTTTCGTCGGTTATTATGACTTCATCCGTTCTAATATCCTCAGTTATACACTTATATATTTCTCTATCGATTTTACCTATTTTGTACACTTCAATATTCCTTTTATCCTTTGATATATCCATTACAGCAGAATGGGTTACTTTTATAATCTTTTTTCTTTGCAGGCGCACCCAATACAGTCCGCCTCTTTCCGGTAATCCTGCCCCTCTTTGGTGTAATAAACCGTTTCCTGATCGGTTAACTCGTTACCCTTAGTATCAAATACATGTGTCTTGGCAGTATATTGTATATAACTCGTTCTCATCCAAAGCAAACAGTACAAGCGTAGTCAAAAAATATACAGAGGAAGTATGGATGATATTCAGAAAAAATTACGGAAATGACGAATTCTCATTTCGTGGAAATCAATAAAAGTTAACACGAAAGTTGACATGAAATAGAAAAACCCTGGTAAATACCAAGGTTTTAAAGCAGGGGCAGTAGGAATCGAACCCACATCGACGGTTTTGGAGACCGCTGTTCTACCTTTGAACTATGCCCCTATTTATCCGGTGTTTCAACCACCGAATGCTATTATAACTTATAGAAGGTTTCCTTGTCAAGATTAATATTTCAAATATGCATCGGTATCTTCTTTAATGATTTTACTGTATGCTTTTACCTCTTCCGAGGGCTCGTAATCCTGCTGATCATAAAGCAGTTCATGAAGCTTCACCACGTTCGTTTTAAGGTCAACCGGTACCACGAATGCTCCGACACCACCCTTGGTTCCACCGTTACGCATTCCCGCAAACGGGAAGCCATCGCTGACGGTCACCTGATAATCTCCTACTACGCTGAGCATGGTAAGAATATCATTAATGTCAAGTGAGGTGCTGATATAGGGAAGCACCGCTTCGGCAGCAAGACGAAGCTCGTTAAAGGATGCTGTCTTACACTTTTCCATCATGGCCGTAATCAGATCACGCTGTCTCTGTGCTCTCTGGAAGTCATCCCCGATATAACGAATCCGGCAGTATGCTGTTGCCTGCAGACCATTTAATGTCTGGACTCCCGGTTCGGTAACCGGTATATATGAATCCTCCTGTGCTGTAAAATTCACACCATCCTCGCTTGTTCCGACCATACAGATCTGATAATTGTTTAGATGTGGTATTTCCTTTTCGGTAACTTCCAGTTCAACGCCGCCCAGCGCGTCCACGGCCTTAATCAGTCCCTCAAAGCCAACCGTCACATAATCCGTAATATACAGATCCGTATTCATATTAATCATGCTGATTGCCTGTGCCGGTCCTCCCTTGGCATAGGCTGCATTACATTTATTATAGCTGTCATTTCCCAGATTCAGATACGTATCACGATAAATGGAAATCAGCTTTACCTCATGGGTATCTGCATCAATGGAACAGATCATGATCGTATCACTGCGGTT
The DNA here is from genome assembly GCA_000438155.1 of Firmicutes bacterium CAG:95. Taxonomy (GTDB): domain Bacteria; phylum Bacillota; class Clostridia; order Lachnospirales; family Lachnospiraceae; genus Suilimivivens. The sequence continues at coordinate 23,555 of FR902955.1, read as the reverse complement.
GCCTTTTCCAAGGCTTCCATCCCTTGCGTCCACGCCGAACAGGGCTATCTGATATATTCCGGATAAATTAGACTTTTGTGGATCCTGATCTTCCTCTGTATCATTCTGAAACTGCTGCCTGATTTCTTCATTCACAGCAATGTCTCCTTCTTTGATCTGCTGCTTCTGAGCCTTCGTTGCATGCGTAACAAAATATAATGCCCCAATGGCCGCTGCAAGCACAACCAGCTCCAGAATATAAAGCGGCAGATGCCGAATCCATTTCTTCTTATCCATAAGTTACTCCTTCGTAACATCATTCACATTATTACATTGTAACACATTTGTAAAATTTTGCCTATCCCCAACCTCAGATGAGCTGCATGGCATCTGCTACACTCTTTACACCCAGAATGGTAATGTCTCTGATATTCTTCACACTGTCCACACACACGGCCGGAATGATGCAGGTTGTAAAGCCCAGCTTCTTTGCCTCCTGTACACGCACGGGAATCATGCTCACGGCACGCACTTCTCCGCTCAAGCCGATCTCTCCCATGGCAATCGTCTTTTCATCAATTACCTTATTTTTAAAGCTGGAAATGATGGCAAGTGCAATCCCCAAGTCAATCGCAGGCTCCGAGATACGGATTCCTCCTGCAATATTGACATACGCATCACAGTTCCCCATCTGTAATCCCAGACGCTTTTCCAATACCGCCATCAAAAGATTTACGCGGTTAAAATCAGTTCCGATTGCCTGCCTCCTTGGAATTCCGAAATTGCTGTGACATATGAGTGCCTGAATTTCAATTAAGATCGGACGCGTTCCCTCCATTGAACAGACCACGATGGATCCGCTTGCCTCCTCCGGTTTACCGTTCAGCATGAATTCCGAAGGATTCTTTACCTCGTGCAGTCCATCCGCTTCCATTTCAAATACCCCAATTTCATTCGTGGAGCCAAAACGATTCTTCACCCCGCGCAGAATCCGGTAAGACGCATGCCGGTCCCCCTCAAAATAAAGCACCGTATCCACCATATGCTCCAGCACTCTCGGACCTGCCACCGTTCCTTCCTTGGTCACATGACCGACAATCAGGATGGAAATATTGAAGCCCTTCGCAAGACGCAGGAATACTCCTGTTGCTTCTCTTACCTGTGAAACACTTCCGGGTGCTGCCGATACGCTTTCCTGATACATCGTCTGGATCGAATCCACGACCACAATTTCCGGTTTCTCCCGTTCTAAGGTTTCTTCGATAATCTCCAGATTCGTTTCACATAAAAGCCGCATATTATCACTGAATTCTCCGATCCGGTTTGCACGGAGCTTGATCTGCTTTAATGACTCTTCTCCTGAGATATACAGCACCTTATGCCCGTCTGCAGACATTTCACGGCAGACCTGTAAAAGCAGCGTGGACTTACCAATCCCCGGATCTCCTCCGACCAGAGTAAGGGAACCCGGTACAAGTCCTCCTCCTAAAACCCGGTTCAACTCTTCAATATGGGTCTGCATCCGTTCTTCCTTTTCCAGGGAAATTTCTGAAAAAGAAGCAGGAACAGCCTTTTCATGTGCAGTCTTTGTACTTTTCCCTTTTCCTGCTGTAACTACCGTTTCCTCCACCATAGTGTTCCATTCCCGGCATCCCGGGCACTGTCCCATCCATTTGGACGATTCATAACCACAGTTCTGGCAGAAAAAGATGGTTGATTTTCCTTTTGCCATAAAATCCTTTCCTTGAAGTAAAAAGCGCTGTTTCAGCAGTGAAACAGCGCTTCTGATCTTATATAACTATCTCGTAACTGTTCAGTACCTTCACTGTTACGATGCAAAATCCATTCCATATCGGCTTCGCCGATGGGATTTTGCATTACTGAATCATTTTCTTACGGCCTCAGCAGTAAATGCTTCGACCTGTACTGAATAGTTACACTATCTCTTTAATGAATCACTTTAATATGAACTTCCTCTGCATTTTCAAGCTCTACACTGATATTCAGCTTACCGCCGAGATTCGTCTTCATCTTGCCTCTGCTCTTTCCGTCCTCAAATACCTCATATTCGGTATCCTCGCACAGGCCTAATGTAATCTGTGCATCTTCATTTCCGGAAACTGTAAATTCAACACTATCCGTCGTTTCCTTAAAGTAAAAAACGCTCGTTCCAGGAACCGATTCATATACGAATAATCCATTTCTTTCAAGCTTCGTCATCGTCTGAAAGGTCTTCACCTTATACAAATCACCTTCGTATTCAAAATCCTCAAGCTTCTTCTTTTCTGCCAGCTCATGATTGCCGAAGCTGATGGTTCCATCACTTTCTTCACGAAGTAATTCTTCTACAACAGCCATTTGTATTTCCTCCTGATTGTACATTTGCCGTACCTGTTCTATATATGGTAAGTATAAACTATTTAGTTTTTGACGTCAAAGGAAATCTGTCCTTTTCGGAAACCAATCGTAACCTGATCCCCGGCATGGATTTCACCTGCAAGGATCTTCTCCGCAAGCGGATCCTCAATCACGTTCTGGATGGCTCTCTTTAGTGGTCTCGCACCCATCTTGTAGTCCGCATATTTGTCCACAATATGCTCCTTTAAGGCATTGCTGAAATGAAGCTTTAACTCCATTTCCTTCTCGCACCGCTTCGAAAGATGACTGCTGAGAAGCTGCACGATCTCCAGCATTTCCTTCTTTTCCAGTGTCTTAAATACAATAATATCATCAATACGGTTGATAAATTCCGGTTTAAAGATCTTTCTTACCTCTTCCATAACTCCGGACTTCATTTTCTCGTAATCCTGCTCCCTGGTTGTTTCCGTAAGGAACCCTAAGTTCTTCGGAGCAATGATTCTCTGAGCCCCGGCATTGGAGGTCATAATCAGTACGGTATTCTTAAAGCTGACCTTACGTCCCTTGGAATCAGTGATGTGCCCATCATCCAATACCTGAAGCAGTACATTAAACACATCAGGATGTGCCTTTTCAATTTCATCAAAAAGCACTACCGAATACGGATTCTTCCGGATCTTCTCACTCAGCTGTCCGCCTTCTTCAAAGCCGACATATCCCGGAGGGGAACCGATCATTTTCGATACGGAATGACCTTCCATATATTCGGACATATCGACACGGATCAGTGCGTTTTCCGTGCCAAACATGGCTTCTGCAAGAGCCTTGCTAAGCTCGGTCTTTCCGACTCCGGTAGGTCCTAAAAACAGGAAAGATCCTATCGGACGGTTCGGATCCTGCAATCCGACTCTTCCCCGCCGTATTGCACGCGCCACTGCGGACACTGCTTCTTCCTGTCCGATAACCCTCTTATGGAGCTCTTTTTCCAGGCGCAGCAACCGGTCGCTCTCCTTCTCTGTCAGCTTACTTACCGGAACCTTCGTCCAGATAGAAACCACCTTTGCGATGTCACCTTCTGTCACTTCGATCCGGCTTTCGGCCTGCTTCTTCTGATAACGATCTTCTTCTCTTTGATATTTCTTAAGAAGCTTTTCCTGTTCCCTGTTGGTTTCTGCGGCTTCCTCAAGTCTTCCTTCCTTTAGCTGTTCTTCCAGAACAGCATCCAGTGCAAGAAGCTCTTCTCTTCGCTGCTGTAAGCCCTCCGGTGCTTTGGAGTGCTGCAGACGTACCGCTGCGGAGGCTTCATCAATCAGATCAATCGCTTTATCCGGCAGATTCCGGTCATTGATATAACGCTCTGACAGATTCACGGCAGCAATGAGTGCTTCATCCGTAATCTGCACACGATGATGCTGTGCATATTTCCACGCAATTCCACGAAGGATGGAAAGAGCCTCCTCCTTTGTCGGTTCTTCCACATTTACCGGCTGGAATCTGCGCTCTAAGGCCGCATCCTTTTCAATATATTTGTGATACTCGGCAATGGTCGTTGCTCCAATAAGCTGCAGCTCCCCTCTTGCCAGTGAAGGCTTCAGAATATTGGAAGCATCAATTGCTCCCTCGGCACCGCCTGCCCCGATAATGGTATGAATTTCATCCAGAAACAGGATAATGTCTCCATCCTCCTGTACCTCCCGGATGACTCTCTTAATTCGTTCTTCAAATTCTCCACGATACTTGGAGCCTGCAACCATTCCGGACAAGTCCAGCGTCATTAACCGCTTATTCTGAATCGTAAACGGAACATTGCCTTCCACAATACGGTTGGCCAACCCTTCTACCACAGCAGTTTTTCCGACCCCCGGCTCTCCAATGAGACACGGATTGTTCTTCGTCCTGCGGCTTAAGATCTCAATCACACGCTGAATCTCCATATCTCTTCCGATGACCGGATCCAGCTTTCCCTGTGCAGCAAGCGCGGTCAGATCTCTGCTGTACTGTTCCAGTGTTGAGGGCTGCTTCCTGTTATTATTCTTCTTATTCCGCAGATCCTCCTTGTAAATCGCCGGATCTGCCCCCATAACCACCAGCGTATCAACATAAACCTTCTGTACCGAAATGCCAAGGGTATTTAAGAGACGTACCGCTGCATTGTCCGGGTCCTTCAAAAGGGCCAGCAGAAGATGCTCTGTTCCGGCACTGTCTGCGCCAAACCGTTCAGCCTGCACATACGCCTCCTCCAGTACTCTCCGTGCTCTCGGTGAATACATTCCCCGCTCTTTCACGGCGGTCTCCCCATCGGGAGCAATCAGATCCCGGATCATTTCCAGAATTTTATCTGCATCAGCACCGTTATCTTCCAGAATTTTGGCTGCTACGCCACTTTCTTCCTTAAGAAGTCCCACCAGAATATGTTCTGTACCCACATAACCGGTATGCAATCTGGCTGCCGTTTTCTCTGCAAGTGTCAGTGCCGCCTGCGCGTTCTTTGTAAAACTACCTGACCACACGTTTATTCTCCTCCATATTCCTGATATATCTCATTGACGAGTTCATAGACCTCGTCCTTACAAATTCCCTTACAAATTCCTTTTGCAAGGATTCCTTTCATCTGCTCCCGCATGCTTTGAAGTTCCCTGAGCTTATCCATATCAAGGCTGATTACTGCACCCTTCCGACGATCAAGCTGGATAAAGCCCTCCTGCTTTAAGACCGTATAGGCCTTGTTCACCGTATGCATATTAATTCCGATTTCATCTGCCATCTGCCGCACCGAAGGGAGCTCATCCCCCTCCTGAAGCTGCAGCGTGGCGATTCCATGAATAATCTGGTTGCGCACTTGCAGATATAAAGCTTCCTCACTGTTAAAATCAATTTCAATTATCATTTTTATAATCCATTCTTTTGAATAAAAGGAATAGCAGATGCTATTCCTTTTGTTTTTTATATGTCTTTATCGTCCATGTTCAAGAATTCAAATTCAAACTCATCGTCATCGGTCAGGAAGTTCTGCGCCTTCCGGGGCGCCTTCTTCACCGTTCCTTCGTTATTTTCTACAGGTCTCCTCACAGGCTGTCCCTGTCGTTCCGGATTACTGTTACGCGAAGGTCGTCCTTCTCTTTCCGGTGCTTCTTCGCGTCCACGCTCTCTCCTTGCCGGACGCATTTCTTCTTCTCTTGAAGCCTTACCTGCACGCTCCTGTCTGCGCGGCCGCTCCTCTACTTCATCTTCCTGATAATCACGTCTGCGTCTTCTCGGAGCAGGTTCATCGAACTCTTCTTCGTCTTCTTCCTCATCTTCATCATAATCATATTCATATGCACCCCTCAGCTTGATGATCAGGATAGTAAGTCCGATGAAAAGAAGAACGATCACAACTGCAAGAATAATGATAACAATATTTTTCTGGGATGACTCGGATTCCAGACGCGCTACATTATCATTTGCTGTCGTAACAGAGGAAAATAAAACCTCCACATCTGCCATCGTACCATCAATGTTATTGTACAGATAATACTTTCCGGTATCCGGATTCTCTGTATCTGTCATATAAACCACTTCATAATCATTGTGCTCCGGCTCCGGCTGTTCTTCCGGTGCTTCTTCACTCCCATCGCCTTCCTGCACCTCATCCGGATTTTCTGCTTCGGCACCATCCGTTACCTCTGCTCCGTCTACTGCTTCTGAGCCATCCGCTGAGGCTGCATCCGTACTATCTGTTCCATTTGCGGCAGAAGCATTCGAACCAATTGCAATCAGGTCGGAACGAATGTATCCTTCTACAGTCTTCCCATTATATTCGCATCTTAACTGATACCATTTATTTCCTGCTGCATCATTTGCCTCTCCGATCAGGGTAATTGCTGTTCCATCAGGCAGACTGGTCACTACATCATGCTTCGTGGATGCACCTGCACGTACCTTGACATTCGAAGAACACTTTACTGTCGCTGCCTGCTCACCAATTGCGGTCGGCACGGTTGCTTCCGGTTTGGAAGCTGAAGCAGAGGTCGAAGCATCTGCGGACGAGGATGAACTATTGTCTGTCACATCAATCTTATCACTTGTTTCTACCAGATCGCTTCTTACATAACCATAAGAGCCACCGCTTACCGGCACCTTATACCATACGGTTCCGGAGCTGTCCTTTTCTGCTCCGACAATATCAATCTTAGCCCCCTTTGAGGTCGATGCCACCACTGAGCTGTCTGTGCTTGCTTTCTCTCTGATTTTCGCTGTTCCGGCCGTTACGGTTCCCGTTGCTGCAAGGCTGGAAATGGTAGAAAGTCCAAAAACCATCATTGCAACTGCAAATCCAAGAATCCCTTTTTTCATAATTATCCTGTACCTTTCTTTCACTATCTTTCAAAACGCCTTCGTCCGCTCTCACCCTCCGGCCTTTCGCCGCTGAATCCGGACATCTGCTTATAGTTTTTCCTCTGCTGGCGCGCCTCATCTTCAATCTGCTTGTGATATGCCGCTTCGCACTTCGGACAAAGCCTTCCACTGCGGATATTCTCTCCACAGATCTCGCACCGCAGATAACCGCCTTTACTTTCAACAAGCTCAAAACGATTTTCCTTAATCATATCACGGATTGCCTTGTGTGACACCCCTGTCTGCGAGGAAATTTCTGCCACGTTAGCTCCATGGTGCTTTTCAAGGTACGATCTTACCTTTCCGTAGTCATCATATTCACATGCATTGCAATCCTCACACTGGTATTCTCCCAATCCTTTATAGATAAGGATTCCTCCGCAGGCTTTGCAGATTGTTGGCCGCAGAAAGCCATTCAAAGCCACCAGCCGCCGTTTCTCATTCATAAATTACCCTTTCCACACCACGAACAATTTACGCCTCGTCAATTGCCTTTCCGATATCATGGCGCATATATTTATTTTCAAAGGAAACCCATTCGGTTGCCGCATAGGCATTCTTACGTGCTTCCTTTAAATCCTTACCCTTTGCTGTAATGCCAAGAACACGTCCCCCGTTTGTTACAATTCCTTCCGGAGTCTGTTTCGTTCCTGCATGGAAGCAGAAATAATTATCCTGCCCTTCAAACCTTTCCAGTCCGTGAATGAGGAAGCCCTTTTCATATCTGACCGGATATCCGTCAGAAGCAAGTACCACACAGACTGCTGCGTTATCCTCAAACTGCAGATCAATCTGATCCAGCGTGCCATTAATACAGGCTTCCATTACTTCGATCAGATCATTCTTCATACGTGGCAGCACCACCTGAGCCTCAGGATCTCCGAAACGCGCATTGTACTCTAACACACGCGGTCCCTTTTGGGTCAGCATCAGTCCGAAGAAAATAATACCCTTAAACTCTCTTCCTTCTGCTGCCATGGCATCTACGGTTGCCTGATAAATGTATTTCTTACAGAATTCATCCACTTCCTCCGTATAGAACGGGCTCGGTGAAAAGGTTCCCATACCACCGGTATTTAATCCGGTATCCCCGTCTCCTGCACGCTTGTGATCCTGTGCAGAGGTCATGGTTTTAATCGTCTTTCCATCGACAAAGGAGAGCACGGAAACTTCCCTTCCTGTCATAAATTCTTCAATTACCATACGATTACCGGCAGTTCCGAACTGCTTATCGAGCATGATGGATTTCACACCATCCTGTGCCTCTTCTAAGGTATTGCAGATCAGTACGCCCTTTCCAAGTGCTAATCCATCTGCCTTTAATACAATCGGGAACGATGCAGTCTTTAAATAGTTGAGGGCATCCTCTGCATTGTCAAAGTTCTCATAGGCAGCCGTCGGGATTCCGTATTTCTTCATCAGATCCTTGGAAAAAGCCTTGCTTCCTTCCAGAATTGCTGCATTTTTACGGGGTCCGAACGCTTTTAATCCGGCATCTTCGAGACGGTCAACAAGTCCACCGACAAGGGGATCATCCATCCCGACAATCGTCAGATCAATTTCCTTTTCTTTGGCAAATGCAACAATTTTATCGAATTCCATTGCTCCGATCGGTACACATTCCGCGATCAGACCGATTCCTGCATTTCCGGGTGCACAATAAATTTTATCTACTTTACTGCTCTTTGCGACACTTGTTGCAATGGCATGCTCTCTACCGCCACCGCCTACGATCAATACTTTCATAGCTTCCTCCGTCTTCCTGTCCTATGATTTCACATTATGTAAACCATTATGGTAATTCTGCCTCTTCGTAACTGTAAGCCGAGCAGCCGGAAAATGATTATTCTTCTACGACTGCGATTCCATTTTCTACCTTTACCCTGCCATGTGCAATGAGATCAATGGTCTTCGGCAGAATCTGCCATTCCGCTTCTTCCATCACACGGTGCTGCAGTTCCTCCGGCGTATCACCGTTCTTCACATAAACCGCCTTCTGCATGATGATCGCACCATGATCGTATACCTCATCCACAAAATGCACCGTAGCGCCGGTTACCTTCACACCGCTTTTCAAAACAGCCTCGTGCGGACGGATTCCATAAAAGCCCTTCCCGCAGAAGGAAGGAATCAGTGCCGGATGCACATTGATGATCCGGTTAAGATATTTCCGTACCAGCTCGACCGGCATCATAATCATCATTCCTGCT
>FR902955.1:0-14611 GCA_000438155.1 Firmicutes bacterium CAG:95 | reverse complement strand
TTCCTGCTAAAACGATGAGATCTGGGGCTTCTGCATCAATCGTTTCGATCAACATCTTCTCAAACTCCGCACGATCCGCATAGGATTTCATATCCACCACGATCGGTTTGATTCCATGTGTCCTCGCACGCTCCAAAGCCCGTACACCCGGTTTATTACTTAATACAAAGCATAACTCAACATCTGTAATTTTCCTGCTTTCCACTGCATCAATAATGGCCTGCAGATTCGTTCCGCCGCCTGCGGCAAGAATTCCAACTCTTAACATAAGTCTACACCCTTTTCACCAGCAATGACATTTCCAACCACATAGCCTTCTTCTCCGGCCTCTTTGATTGCTGCAAGCACCCTGTCCTGATCGGCAGGATCAATTGCCAGCACCATGCCAAGTCCCATATTAAAGGTATTGTACATCATCTGCTCTGCAATATTTCCGGTCTTCTGTAATAATTTAAAAATTGGAAGCACCGGATAGCTGTCCTTCTGTACCTGCGCACGCACACCGTCCGGAAGCATACGGGGAATATTTTCATAGAAGCCGCCGCCGGTAATATGGCTGCAGCCCTTTACTGTTACACCGGCATCCTTAATTGCCTTTAAGGTCTTCACATAGATTTTGGTCGGTGTAATTAACGCTTCTCCCAAGGTCATACCAAGCTCATCATAATAGGTGGTAAGAGACTCCTTCGTCATTTCAAACACCTTACGAACCAGTGAAAAGCCATTGCTGTGTACACCGGAGGAAGCAATGCCGATTAACACATCACCTGCCTTGATATCCGCTCCGGTAATCAGCTCCTTACGGTCTGCCACACCGACTGCAAAGCCTGCAAGATCGTATTCATCCTCCGGCATCAGTCCTGGATGCTCTGCGGTTTCTCCACCGATGAGGGCTGCTCCTGCCTTCTTACAGCCTTCCGCAACACCCTTTACGATCGTGGCAATCTTCTCCGGATAGTTCTTTCCACACGCAATATAATCAAGGAAAAACAGGGATTCTCCACCGGCACAGGCTACATCGTTCACACACATGGCAACCGCATCAATTCCAATGGTATCATGCTTGTCCATTAAGAACGCCAGCTTCACCTTCGTGCCACAGCCGTCAGTTCCTGATAATAATACCGGATCCTCCATATCTTTAATATTCTTTAAGGAAAAAGCTCCCGAAAAGCCGCCCAGTCCTCCAAGGACCTCTGGTCTCATCGTTTCCTTCACATACTTTTTCATTAATTCTACGGATTCATATCCTGCTTCGATATCCTCACCGGCTGTCTTATAATCCATGTCGTTCTCCTTTTCTTGTTTCATCATGTAGTTAACATAACATTAATTAAATCCTTTAATAATTTGCATATCCAACCTGCTGCAGCTTCGCGTCCTTGGCCTCTACCTGCTTCTTCAGGTTCCCGGTATAGCTCTCAATCTTTGCAAGCAGCTCCTCATCCCCGGTTGCCAGCATTTTCGCTGCAAGAATGGCCGCGTTCTTCGCTCCGTCAATGGCAACGGTTGCAACAGGAATTCCGGGAGGCATCTGCATAATGGAAAACACTGCATCCATTCCCTCAAGATTCTTACCCGAAAGCGGAACACCGATTACCGGAAGCGGGAATAATGCGGCACACATTCCCGGCAGTGCTGCTGCCATGCCCGCACCTGCGATCATTACCTTAATTCCACGATCCTTCGCCGTTCTCGTCCATTCAATTAACAGATCCGGTTCCCGATGAGCGGAAATAATTCTCATCTCATATTCGATCCCCAGTTCTTCCAGCATTGCTGCCGCGCTGCTCATCACCTTAAGGTCTGAGTCGCTGCCCATCACAATTCCTACCATTGGCATTTCTATTTCCTCCTGTAATTGACGCTTATCTGATCATAAAGTAACTATTCAGAACCACATTCGTAAAACCGTTGCTGACGCAACTCAAGTTTACCTCATGTGGTTACTTCGCCATATAAAATTGCTGTTCTGCTTGAATGCAAGCATTCGCAGAAAGCAATTTTGCATGGTTCTGAATAGTTAAATCATATACGAATTATCTCTTCATTGCAAGAAAAACGAAATATTTTCGTATTTAATCCATACTTTCCTGATCAAACGGAGCATTCAGTTCCTCACAGCCCGCAAGGACAAATCTTCCTTCCTCGATAATCGGAATGACTTCTTCTGTCATGGTCACCACGCTCACCTCTCCCAGTTCATCATACGGAATCGTAATATCCGTATGACAGTTAAAGTAGGCCTTGTGGCTGTCCTCCTTACGTTTGATGGAGCACTCGTTGTCCTTTGCAATAATCTCTTTTCCATCCGGATTAAAAAGGCGCACCTCTTCACTGTGGGAATAGCAGGTATCCCCTACTGCAAAGTGGGGACCGGTTTTCTCTGCAATCAGAATCGGCAGCTTATCCTCTATATGGTATTTTCTTGCTGCCACAAATGCGGTCGTGTTCGTTCCAATCGCAAACTCACCAATCGGAAGCGTCTCATGGTGGAACAGGATATTATCCTTAATCAGCTTCCTGTTTTCTTCTTCTGCTGTAAAGTTTGCACAACTGTAATCGGTCACTCTGCCGTCCTCAAACCGTAAGGTCAGATCCTTATACTCTAACTCGTCCAGATAAACATGGCTTACGTGAAGGGTTCCTTCTGTTCCTGTCAGTACCGGAGAGGTAAACACTTCGCCAACCGGAATATTCACATCGGCCACGCAGTTCTCAAAATTCGTTTCCCTGTCCGGATTCTGCAGGGTATGAAGCATCACCTTCATGTTGGTACGGTTTCCGTTCATTCCCTTTACCATCACATATTTGCCCTGATCGAGCACATCAATGATCTTCTGTTGGATCCGCTGATATAACTGGTAATCGAGGGTATTGATCCGGATCACTGCATCGAAAATCTCCGGATAGCGGTCTTTGCCTTCTTTGCCATCCTCCTGCCCCGAAGCAATCTCCGGTACCGGGAACGCAATAATTGTAAAGCTCCGCTCTTCCCCGTGAATGTAATTGTTCTGCAGTTCACCGGCTGACGCTGCATATTCCACCAGCATCTGCTGCTGTTCTTTGGATAAATGCAGTGCATGCTTCTGACTGACTAACTCTACCGACCTTTCGCCGAATACTTCCACTACCGCAGGACCTCCAAACGTACCTGCCTGCTCCTTATATTCCTCATAGGCTTCCCTCAGGGCTTCGAGCCGCACCTGCAAAAGTGCTTTATCCAATATAAGTGCCTGATCATCCTTGTGGTCAAAATCATACTGCTTATTCGGAATGCCGCCATAATACCCGATCCGGCTCATCCCTCTGCCCTCCAGCACCGAAGTCGTTGCCCGGTAAATGGTCGCTTCCAATCCGATCTTCCGGAAATTCTGTACAGCCCTGCGGATCATCCGTTCAAAACCAAGACTGTAGCGGATGTTTACAATCTTTTTCTTCGTAATATCCTTATTTCCTGCCTCAAAGCCAATCCGGTAGCCTTCCGTATAGGTGTCTTCCATCTTCGCAATCATCTCTTCCGGAAGGGTATTTAAGTAAGCCGCCGTCTTTAATTCGTTTTCAGAAATATATTCTCCAAAGTAATACAGATATCTCACATCGGAAAGGTCTGCTTTCTCGATGATCTTCCTCGCAAAATCCGCATGAACATCCAGCATGTTCCGGATCTTTGTATGGTATGCTTCCCGGGTATAATCACTGATATAGTAATACAGGGATTCCTTTAAGTGCTCCGGCTTTGGCAGATCAAACTGTCCTTCCTGTTTCCTGGATTCCTCCGTCTCTTCAAGGCTGCACCGGAAAGAACCGTAAATTTCAAGGAATAATTCCAATCCCTTTAAAAGATCCTCATCCCTGCCCTCATAGGTATAGGGAATCATGGCACGGAGTTCTCCATATAAAAAGCACAGAATATTTCCATACACTTCTCCAAAAACCTGTGCACAATACTCCGGATTTCCAAAGCTTGTACCGTAATGCTCCGGCAGGATATCCCCGTAAAGCGCATGATTGTTCTCCTGAAGCTGCAAAAGCTCCCACCGGAACAGCTCTCCGCTTTCTACAAGCTCCCGCTGTTTCATTAGCAGCACAAGAAAAGCTGCTGTCTTTTCAAAAAAGTCGGAAAAGCTTCCGACATTGCTCTCATTTTTAATTTCTGTAATACGTTCCTTCGCCAGTTCCAGGCGTTCTTTGATCATCGAATTCAATCTATATACGCTCCTGCAAATAAAATTAAACTGAGTACAATAAAGGAAAGCACGTTCATCACAATCCCCAGAATCCGGAACAGCCAGAACTTCTCCTGTTCTCTTAAGGAAAGGACTCCGAGAATCAGCCCGATCACCATAAACACCGAGGCGAGTAATGCCGCCGTTGCGTACCGCACCGATGGCTCTCCCTTATGCAAATACGAAAAATAGACCGCTGTCCCTAAGGTGATCAGGGAAAGCAGTCCTAATATGGTCGACATAATACCTTTTTGTGAATGAACTTTATTGGTAAAAATATATCCCTTTGTTCTGTTCCACATCATTTTGTTTCCTTAGAAGATTATTTTGGACTTACTGCTTAACAGTCTCGCTCCATTCACAATCATCATTACACCACAGGCAAGCCCTACGACCAGGGAAATGACTCCTACTGCAATACTCCAGGCTCCGGTGTTGTTCATCGTCTTATATACTTTCTCATCCATAGGGGAATCTCCTTTTCAAAATAGCGGCCTCTGATTTTATAACCTCTTAGCGTGCGCCATATTCCTTATAATATGCATCAATGGCTTTCTTTATTTCATCATCAATGACAACCTGCCCCTGGCAGGGACGATTATACAGATGCTCTACGACCTCATCCATATTGACAATGGCTCTGGCATCAATACCATACTTCTCCTTAATCTCATGGAGAGCACTCTTGTCACTCGACAATCCGCGTTCCATACGGTTTAAGGAAACCATCAGTCCCTTAATCTCTACATCAGCCTGTGCTTTAATAATCGGGAAGGTCTCTTCAATGGACTTGCCGGAGGTGGTAACATCCTCGATCATAACCACACGGTCTCCATCCTTTAATTTACTTCCTAATAAAATTCCGGTGTCTCCGTGATCCTTCACTTCCTTACGGTTCGAGCAGTAACGGATATCCTTTCCGTATAATTCACTGATCGCCATGGTTGTTGCTACCGAAAGGGGAATTCCCTTGTAAGCCGGTCCAAACAATACGTCAAAATCAAGTCCAAAGTTGTCATGAATTGCCTTCGCATAATACTCTCCCAGCTTACGAAGCTGTGTTCCAGTGACATATGCTCCCGCATTCATAAAGAAAGGAGATTTCCGTCCGCTCTTCAAAGTGAAATCGCCAAATTTCAGCACCTGACTCTCCACCATAAATTCGATAAATTCCTGTTTGTAGCTTTCCATTCCGGTAAATCCTCCTTGTTATAAGCTATTTATGTCATAGACATTTGATACAATCATAACATGATACCCCTGATTTTTCAACTGACAAATCGCTGCATTCTCCACCCTGGTAGATGCCTTATTCGTTCCATTAAAGATGGCAAATCGGATAGGTATGTGACTGTCATCGGAAATTAACTGTGCCAACAGATTATATTTTCCAGTTTCTGTGAATAACCCCAGGTTCTTTTTAAATGTTCTTTTATTTAATGTAATTCATCCCTATAAACCGCTCCCCATTCCTGACATGCTATTATTATACCTTTAATAACATAATTTTACTAGCGGAATAAGGATTTTTTAGTAAAAATAAAGTGGCTGTACCTCAGAAATTTACAATTACTAAAGGAACAGCCATTCTCTTTTATACTATTTACTTAATTCGTGCATTCCGTCTGATTACCATTACACTGCTGACACTCCTAACGATTAGCCAGTGCCTGTTCAATATCTTCCTTCATGTCAAGCACGGCTGCGCGGGAAGCATCTGCAAAGTTCTCTGCACCAAAGCGCGCATATTTTTCCTGCTGGTAAGCGGCAATGATACCACGGGAGGAATTGACAATCGCACCAAGTCCGTCTTCGTTAAAGAAGTGAACGAGGTCAGCGCCCTTGCCGCCCTGTGCGCCGTAACCGGGTACCAGGATATAGCTTTTCGGCATAATTTTACGAAGCACCTTGCCCATTTCCGGATAGGTTGCTCCGACAACTGCTCCGACATAGCTGTAGGTATCGCCCATATGGGTTTCTCCCCATTTCGCCACCTGTTCCCCTACCACTTCATAGAGCGGACGGTTTCCGGCATCTGCAATCTGGCGGTCCTGGAATTCTCCACTGCTCGGATTAGAGGTCTTCACCAATACGAAAATACCCTTCTTCTCTTCCTTGCAGACCTTGATAAACGGATTGACGCCATCGGATCCAAGGTACGGGTTCACGGTTACAAAGTCTTCGTCAAATCCATAATAGGACCTGCTTCCAACCTGCACCTTGCCAAGGTGTCCAACCGCATAGGCTTCTGAGGTGGAACCGATATCACCACGTTTGATATCTCCGATGACAACAAGTCCCTTTTCCTTGCAGTACTGTACAGTTTTATAAAATGCGGAAAGTCCCGGAAGTCCGAACTGTTCATACATGGCAATCTGCGGTTTGACGGCAGGTACAAGCTCATAGATCGCATCCACAATTGCTTTGTTATACTGCCAGATTGCCTCTGCTGCTCCTTCCAGTGTCTCTCCAAATTCTGCAAATGCTTTTTCTTTGATGTGCTCCGGAATGAATTTCATCATCGGATCCAGTCCAACGACAATCGGTGCTCCGGTCTTTTTAATCTGTGCTACAAGTCTGTTAATCATATTTTCTTTCCTCCATGTATTGCTTCAAGAAAAATGCCGACATTTTATAGTCGGCATTTTCAATTTCCTTTTAAAAAATCCATTGGATCTTCTGTCCTCATAATTTTCTAAACAAGGACTTCCTTAAAGCTGTCCGCAAACTGTTTGATCCTGGATGCATTTACATATTTCTTAACCTGATCTCCCTGCACAACAACAAGCGTCGGAGCCTGCATGACGCCATATTTAGCTGCCAGCTCCATATTTTCTTCGGCATCAATCAGAAGATAATTGATTCCCTTCAAATATTCCTTCGCCAGCTTGCAGTTCGGACAGGTCTTCGTGGTAAATAAATAAATGATGCTTTCCGGCTCTTCTACGGTTACAGATGCCTTGGGCTTATCATAATCGGATAAGGTTACCATTGTCACAATCGGCTTCTTTAACGTAGAATGTGCCACGTCATATTCCTTACGGTTCGCATATTCCTGAAGCTTACCATCGTTCCAGTTCTGCACCGGACGGTAATAGCCGGTAATACGGCTGTATACTTCCGTCACCTTACCGCAGTGAGGACAGATCTTCTGCTCTCCTGCCAGATAACCATGTTCCTTACAAATGGAATAGGTCGGTGACAGGGTATAATAAGGAAGCTTGTAATTTTCTGCAATCGTGCGGATAAGATCTGCTGCTGCTCTCCAGTCCGGAAGCTTTTCTCCAAGGAATGCATGAAATACCGTTCCCGAAGTATAAAGTGTCTGCAATTCATCCTGAATATCCAGTGCATCAAAAATATCCGTTGTATAATCGACCGGCAGATGGGAAGAATTCGTATAATACGGGGTATCTCCCGGCTTTCCTGCGGTCTTGATGGCAGGCCATCTCTTACGGTCATGCTTTGCCAGACGATAAGTGGTACTCTCTGCCGGAGTTGCCTCAAGGTTATACAGATCTCCATACTGCTCCTGGTAATCAGAAAGACGGTTCCTCATATGATTCAGAACCTCCTTCGTAAATTCCTGTGTCCGCTTATCCGTCATGTCTGCACGAAGCCAGTTGGCATTCAAACCTACCTCATTCATACCGATCAGACCAATCGTGGAAAAGTGATTCTCGAAGGTTCCCAGGTACCGTTTCGTATATGGATACAGTCCTTCGTTCAGAAGCTTTGTGATAACTTCTCTCTTGATCTTTAAAGATCTTGCCGCAATATCCATCATCTTATTGAGGCGCTTGTAAAAGTCATCCTTCGTTGCAGACAGATAAGCGATTCGCGGCATATTAATGGTTACCACGCCAACGGAGCCTGTACTTTCGCCGGATCCGAAGAAACCGCCGGTCTTCTTACGGAGCTCTCTTAAATCCAGACGCAGTCTGCAGCACATGGAACGCACATCACTCGGTTCCATATCAGAGTTAATATAATTGGAAAAATACGGTGTGCCGTATTTGGATGTCATTTCAAACAATAACCGGTTATTCTCGGTATCAGACCAGTCAAAATCCCTGGTAATGGAATAGGTCGGAATCGGATACTGGAAGCCTCTGCCATTGGCATCTCCTTCGATCATCGTCTCGATGAAGGCCTTGTTGATCATATCCATTTCCTTCTTGCAGTCCTTGTAACAGAAATCCATCTCCTTACCACCAACAATGGCCGGCAGCTCAGCCAGATCTGACGGAACCGTCCAGTCCAGTGTAATGTTGCTGAACGGAGCCTGTGTTCCCCAGCGGCTCGGTGTATTTACACCGTAAATAAAAGCTTCGATGCACTTCTTTACTTCTTTATAAGAAAGATTGTCCACCTTGACAAACGGAGCCAGATAAGTATCAAAGGAAGAAAACGCCTGTGCACCTGCCCATTCATTCTGCATAATTCCAAGGAAATTCACCATCTGGTTGCAGAGCACGGAAAGGTGTGCTGCAGGTGCGGAGGTAATCTTT
Organism: Firmicutes bacterium CAG:95; assembly: GCA_000438155.1. Classification (GTDB taxonomy): domain Bacteria; phylum Bacillota; class Clostridia; order Lachnospirales; family Lachnospiraceae; genus Suilimivivens. Next base: position 5,871 of record FR902955.1, on the reverse strand, counting down.
CCGGTAATACCGCCTAAGCCTTCTGTAATTAGCTGCTTTAAGGACCATCCGGCACAATACCCGGTAAGCATGGACAGGTCATGGATATGAATGTCCGCATTCCGATGTGCATCTGCGATCTCCTGATCATAAATCTCAGACAGCCAGTAATTTGCCGTAACGGCTCCGGAATTGCTTAAGATCAATCCTCCTACGGAATAGGTCACGGTAGAGTTTTCCTTCACACGCCAGTCTTCAATCTTCACATAGCTGTTTACCACATCCTTGTAATCCAGAATGGTCGAAGTCATGGTACGCATCTTTTCACGCTGCTTCCGGTAAAGAATGAACGCCTTGGCAGCCTCTGCATAGCCTGCCTGCTCCAGAACCTTCTCCACACTGTCCTGAATATCCTCCACATGAATGCCGTCATCCTTCACCTTGCCCTGAAAATCTGCCGTAACTCGAAGTGCAAGAAGATCCACCACATCATTATTGTACTGCACATCGGTAGCATTAAATGCCTTCATAATGGCATCACTGATCTTCGTCAATGTAAAATCTGTAACTTCGCCCTCTCTTTTGATTACCTGAAACACCGTAAGTCCCCCTTTTCTTTGACAAAACAAGAGGCTTTGATATTCATCATAAAAGCCTCGTTTATCTAAGAGTTTATCATTGCCCCAAAGGAAAGTCAACACAAAAGCACAAGATATTGTGTTTACATAACAACATAAACATAAATCTTGTGCTGATTATACAATAATATTTTTTATTTTTATCTAATCTGACCATTGACTACTGGCCATCATCCGGTGAATGGTTTCGTCATTCACCGCAATCCGGATCATAAATCAGCGCGTCTTAAGAAAAAGATATTCTCTCTGTGCCGTCTCATCATCGGGGTAGGATTTCAGGTAGCTTTCCATTAAAACGGAAGCTTTCTTATATTCATGGAGATGCTCATAGGCAATGATCTCATTCATCTTGAGTGTCTGCATCATTCCATTATTCTCAATCTGCATTGCTGTCTGGAAGGCCTGCAGTGCCCCTTCATTATCTTCCATATTTAGTTTACATAATCCAAGCTGGTTCCAGACCTGTGCTGCATCCGGGTTACTTTCCAGATACGTGTTGTATACGCTGATCGCATAGTTATTGTCCCCCAGCGTTTCATAGGTCTTTCCAAGGAATAAAACAGCTTCGTATCCCTTCTCATCCCGTGCCTTTTCCAGATAAGTGCGGGCATTCTCATAATCCTCGAGATAGTAGCTGATTCTGCCCTTTTCATAATTGGTCATCTTCTTCGTATCATTCTCCATGGCGGTCTGAAGATAGGCTGTTCCGATCTCCTTGTAACCATGTTCATTGAGAATACAGTAGATATCAATAATCCTGTCATAATCGGAAGGTGCGGCTGCAATTGCTGCATCAAAGCTCTGCTGTGCTTCTTCGATCTGGTCTTTCTTAGTATATGCTGCACCACGGAAATAAAGGGCGTCCTTCTCATCCTTCTTCATGGCAATGATTGCATCATATACCGCTATGGCATTGTCATAGTCACCCTGCTTATAATAAGCTGTTGCCAGATAATAATTGATGTCATAATCCATATTTTCAATCAGACCATTGCTATGATTGAGCGAGGTAAGAAATGCTTCCACTGCCTCCGGGTACATGGTCTTTCCTAAATAGGCAATTCCCTCTCCCCGATACAGAAGCCGTTCATTCTCTCCGGCTTCCTTTGCTGCTTCAAAACAGGTGAGCGCCGTATCATAGTCCAATGACTTAATGGCTTCCATACCTGCCGTTATATTTTCAGATTTTGCTGCTCCGCAGCCGGTAAGTGCCAAAAGCAATATTGAGGCTGCCAGTAACGGATACATTCGTTTCTTTAACATGACTTGCGAAGTCCCTTCGGATAGTGATTTTTAAGGCTTCCTCCTGCTGCTTTCCCAAAGCCCAGACTGTAGCCTTCCACGGTAACAAGGCACCAGCCCTTCCGGTCTTCTGCCGGGAAGGTATAGCCTTCTATATATTTTATCGCATCTTCCACTGACAAATCAATGGTATCTTTAACATCTTTGCTCTTTAAGGAAAGAGCCAGTGCATGGGACGGTTCGAAACGATTCTTTTTAAAGGTTCCAAGATGCAGTCCAGGGCGCAGTACCTTAAGTCCATGCAGATCCGGTGTTCCTTCCGGAACAAGATACAACTGATCTCCAAAGGTAAGATAGGAAGCTCTCTCCTTCCCCTCCCGCCAGGAGGACTTAAGTGTCTGTGCTTCAAACTGTTCGAATGCAGCGATGGCTTCCGTCATCTGGTTTGACACGGACTGGCTTTTCTTATCTTTTCCTTTTTGGAAAGTGCTTCCCTTTTTCATTTTTTTCCGGTCACAATCCCTTGAATGAGAAGCGCTCCGCATCACGGAAGGAGCTTCTCCCATGTTCGAAATCAAATCCCGGTTCATTTCCCGGCCATTCACCTCAGGACAGGAAGTTCCTTCTTTTTGCAAAAGAGCTGCAAAGTGACCTTCCCCATTTACCTTATGCGGCCATAGGCGGACCGTCTTCTGAAGCTCTTTGCGGAATCGTTCTTCCATGTCGTATGTGGTCTTCCTCTTAGACTGTCCCTGATTCTGCAGCAGCTTCATCAATGCTTCCTGCCTAACAAGCCCGGGTTCCATTCCTCCTGCAAGCGGAACCGGAAGCAGCTTCATATCCGGATGCTTCGCAAGAAAATGTGCGATCATTTCTTCGTCCTCTTCCGGTGCAAAGGTACAGGTCGAATAAACCAGAATTCCGCCACCCATCAGCATGGTATAGGCACACTCTAAAATCTCCTCCTGCCGTCCCGCACACAGCCTCACATTCTCTAAGGACCACTGCTCTACCGCCTCTTCGTTCTTGCGGAACATTCCTTCCCCTGAACAGGGCGCATCCACCAGAATCCGGTGAAAATAGGACGGGAAACGTTCTGCCAGCACCTTGGGATCATGATTTAAAACAATGTCATTTACAATCCCCATGCGCTCGATATTCTCAGACAGAATCCTGGCCCTTGCCGGATGAATTTCATTGCTGAACAGAATTCCCCTGCCTGCCATGGCTGCTGCCATCTGGGTACTCTTCCCTCCGGGAGCCGCACACAGGTCAAGGATCCGCTCTCCGAAGAACCGGAAGTCATCGGAGCTCTTTTTCTCCCTTTGTCCCTCTGTATCATTTTCGGTTCCGCTCTTCTCTGCATCTTCGGAATTTACAAAATCAGGATCTGCCCTCTTGCAGATTGCCGCCGGTGCCATCGCACTGGCTTCCTGAATATAGTACACTCCGGCCTCATGAAAAGGATGCTTCCCGGGCTGCAAAGAGTCCTCATAATAGAACCCGTTTTCTTCCCAGGCAACCTGTTCCTTTAACGGCTCTCTTTGCTTAAATACGGAAGTCTGATCATACTGCTCCTTCGATCCTTTTAACGGATTGATCCGCAGAGAATGTGCATGGTCATTTCCATAGCATGCCGCAAAATCCTCGTATTCTTCTTTCAGCAGCTCTTTCATCCGGTTCGTAAATTGTTCAGGAAGCATTTCTAATTACCTCTGTTCTGTATTTTTACAGCCATTCTGCCAGCTACTTATTTTCCATGTATCATAACAGGCGCAGAATAAAAACAGCTATCCGGATTACATCGCCGGATAGCTATTATTTTAATGGAATACAAAAACTTTTACAACCGGAACTGCTTTATTTTCTTCAGCCGAATTTTCTTCAGTGGATTCACATATTGCTGCTGTCCACCTCTGAATCCTATCCAATCATTACTTCGCCACATCATAATTGCTTGTAAGAACTATTTCCTCAGACAGGGTTTTCTGATTTACCTCTTTTTCCGAACGGATCTCCTCGACCCATACGGTCTTACTCTCTCCCGGAAGCAGATCAAAATAATTATCAGACAGGATCACATCCGTATCCGTAAATTCAATTTCATCACATAAATCATAAAAATAGTCATCGGGATAACAGCCTCCACCCCATACACGGATACAGTTAAAGTTGGCCCTCCGGCAATCCTTCAAAAGGCGTTCTGTTCGTTCTTTGCTGCGTTTTCCGAAGATACTGTCTTCCGGAATGTAGTTTGCTCCTTTGGCAAAGATCTCCATTCCATTGATACAGAACGTAAATCCTGCGCCCCACTCATCCGGTCTGCGCACCACCGTAAAATCACGGATTCCAAAACGGATTGACTTCTCCTGAATGATCTGGTTTTCTCCCTTCAGGCTTACACATACCCGGTATAGCTTCTGCTCTCCATAACCGTTCGGCCACCAGCGTTCCGGGTTCTTAATCTCTATTGAAAAAGTCTGTGTTTCTTTTGCATCTGCAGTCTGTATGGCTAACTCTTTTCCTTCTGGATCATACACTCTGCATTCTGCAATCATCCTGGCTGCATCACTTTGCATAACTTCATTCTTTAAAATCACAGAAAGGTGACTGACCTCTTCTTCATTCTGCTGACGGATCTGTACATTCTGTATCCGCGCACCATTTACCTCTTCGATATAAATATCCCGCCAGATTCCCATATCCGGGAGCTTCGGACCCCGGAACCGTTCCCTGGTGCCATTCCTTCTCCTTTACCTGCTTCATCTTCCATTGTCCGTTTAATGTAATCATTGTGTTCTCTCCTGATCTGTTTTATGATTAAGTATTCTCCCAGCGTATCTTCTACTCTGTCATTCCCATCGGCGGCAATTTAAAATTGCTGCCTAACTTTCATTATAAACATACAGGCAGCGTTCACAAGCAAATTTCAAGTCAAAAATCGTATAAATATCTTGCGATCCAACGGAATTAATCCGGCAGGCTTCCTGTAAGACACAATGCTCCCCATCCAACACGGTTATTCGGATATACACTTTCACTCCGCAATGTGCGGGCACCTCTTCGAAGATAGGCCTTTACCTTTTCTCCATACAGAAAAGGATCATTTCCTCTCACAATACCCGTTGCTGTCAAGTAGTTGCTACAAATTATTTTAGCTTTTTTATCCTCATTTTTCCTTGAAGCTTTGTGGGCTAGTGTTACATTGTTGTCACGTTTTCCATAGGCTGCTGCTACATTATTGCTTCATCTGCGGACGGATGCTATAAGATTATTAGATTTTTTATAATATACATCGTTTTGTTTGCCATAGTTATCAACTATTATATATGCAGAAATACGGTTTTCTGCTATAAAAGCGGAAAACCGTATTCGTAATTTTTTATATATTATAATCAAGTCCTCTTTTCTATAAGAAAATCTTTGCTTACTCATTTTCATTAAAATTAGCAAATAAACTCGGCGGAATTGGCATTACTCCTTCTCTCACAATATACTGTGAACATTTTTGCTGAACTCTAGTAATATAAGGGGGCAAAAGCCTCCCAATACGTTTCTCCTTATATTCATTGTATGACATTGGTATAATATCCACAAGATCAAATTTTATTGCCTTTTCTCCTGCAACACAAGCAACAATGACATTTGGTCTTTTTTCCAAGAGTTCACCCTTATTGAAAAATATCCCATTTCTATGATTTCTAAATTTATTGTTCAAAACAGATAACTTACATGGATCTTTACATATCTCCATCAATTCTTCTAATGTGTATGCTTTATCTGCATTAAAAACAAGTTTTCCTTCAGGCATAACTGCTATATCTTCCGTTACAATATCTTTGTCTTTCAATTTACTTCCCTTGATACAATAAAGTATAGGGTTGTATTCACCCGATTGGGCTGGTCTAGATAAATCACATTGTGCTCTAATATTTAAATAATAGTGTTTTCCATCTTTAAATATGTCACCTGTATACGCTTGTACTGGCTGTTTGCTATATTCTATGTATCG
>FR902954.1:70898-84810 GCA_000438155.1 Firmicutes bacterium CAG:95 | reverse complement strand
TACTCATTCACATCATCCCTTGTAACAATCAGCGTTGTGAAGTAAAAATATTTACGCTCTTCTACTTTCCTGCATTGGCAATCGCAGCCTGGGAAACCATGCAGGAGCGCGGGACAGTATCCCTGAACCTGACCGAGAACCATAAAGCTGTACAGAATATCAAAGCAAGAGGAGCTTTCACAGTAAGTATTGCTGACTCTGCTCATGTGATTGAAGCCGATTATTTTGGTGTTACATCCGGCAATAAGATTTCCGACAAGCTGGGAAAAGCCGGCCTTACAGCCAGCAGAGCAGAAAAGGTGGATGCGCCAGTGATCAATGAATATTCTTAGTAAACGCTATCGCCTTCGATCCATATACCCATGGTTATTACAAGGTTCTCTTTTCCTTTATTATATGTCATAGCTGCCCAACAGGTATTTTAGCCCGTTGTCTGTTCGTATAATCTCTTACCGCATGCCTTTCATTCATTGCCATTAATAAATCCATTTATATATTCCTCCTCTTCCTTTGCTTATTTGTTTTTTCTTTTAGTATCTTCTTCGTTCTTTATCCCTGAGAAAAATGATAAAGAACGAAGAAATAATAATTTCATAATCGAATCAGCAAAATTTGAGATTCTGGATCGCTTCTTTTTTCATAAATACAGGCATCCACTCAAGCGGGGCGTCTGCTTCAACCCACTGTCCCCCATCATATTCCGAACTTGTTTTGCAGTCCACCCATACCGCGCCTTTCGGCAGGTAAACCTTTCTCGTCCGTGTGCCAGCTTCAAGTATCGGTGCAATGAGAAGGTCTGAGCCGTACAAGTACTCGTCTTCCACATCCCAGCAACACAAATCTTCCGGGTATTCATAGAACAGAGTACGCATGACAGGGGTCCCTTTCTCATGAGCCTCCTGCATGAGCATTCGTGTATAAGGACGAAGTTTTTCTCTAAGTTCTATATACGTCTTACAGATCTCATACACTTTCTCTCCGTAACTCCATACCTCATTTGCCGCGCCGGAACAACAAGTCGCGCCGCCTGTTGTTCCATACTGGGGCTGTCTCGGCTCACGGTCTCCGTGAAGACGCATGACCGGGCAGAAAGCCCCCCACTGGAACCATCTTATAAATAATTCTCTGAAAGCCGGATCATTGGGATCTCCGCCATGAAAACCGCCGATATCTGTTGTCCACCAGGGAATGCCTGCAAGTCCCATATTTAATCCTGCTGCAAGCTGATTTCTCATGCTGTCAAAGCTGGATGCAATATCTCCAGACCACACCAGGGCGCCGTACTTCTGGCTTCCCGCCCACGCGCAGCGGAGCAGATTGATGATGTTCTCCTGCCCTTCCATCTCCATCCCTTCGTAGAAGGTTCTTGCGTAATCCACCGGATAGATATTTCCAATCTCGAGATCTGTCCCCTTGTAATATCTGTAATTGTCAAAGTCATACGCAGTGTACTCCGGCTCTGCCTCATCCAGCCAGAATATCTTAATGCCTTTATCGTAATAATTCTTTTTTGCCTTCTCCCACACGTATGCCCTTGCCTCCGGATTTGTCGCGTCATAGTGGATAGTCGCGCCTTCAAAGTCAAGACCTACACGAAATCCTCTCTCTGTACGGATCAGATAACCTTTTTCCAACATCTCCTCATAATTTTCAGACTTACGGTCTACTGTGGGCCAAATAGATACCATGAGCTCCACGCCCATTTCTTTCAATTCTTTTACCATCGCATCCGGATCCGGCCAGTAGACCGGATCAAATTTCCACTCTCCCTGCTTCGGCCAGTGAAAAAAGTCAATAACGATCACATCAAGCGGAAGGCCGCGGCGCTTATATTCACGTGCAACCTCGAGCAGTTCTTCCTGTGTCTGATAGCGAAGCTTACACTGCCAGAACCCCATGCCATATTCCGGCATCATGGGAACTGTTCCAGTAACTTTCGCGTAATTTTCCTCAATTTCAGCCGGTGTATCCCCCACTGTGATCCAATAGTCCAACGCCTTTGTGCCAAAGGCTTCAAAACTTATAATATTTTTGCCCAAAACAGCCCTTCCGATTCCCGGGTTATTCCACAGAAGACCGTACCCCTTCGAGGAAATGAGGAAGGGAACGCTTGCCTGCGAATTTCTGTGCGCCAGTTCCAGATCAAGACCTTTCAGGTCAAGATAGGGCTGCTGATATTGTCCCATACCGAATAACTTTTCATTCTTATCCAGCGATTCCCAGCGCATAGTCAGATGGTAGTCGCCGCCGATATTGGGGCAGAATTCTCTCGCCTCAACCTCAATGGCACTGCACTTTTTATCTGTCACATCACGGCGGTTTCTCCAATACTCTTCCATGAGGAGATTCCCGCTTTTGTCATAGACAGTAATCTTTCCGCCGTTTGTGATAAAGAGTTCTGCTTTTCCGTTACGGATCCACGCCCCTTTGTCTGTCTGTTCTGTCTCCGCGTCAGTCCTGTCTGACGGATCCAATACCCAATTTTCATCCGGCATCTGTGCGTTCTTTGTGGCGCGGACTCTCAGTCCACTCTCGCCCCAGCCTTCAATCCACAGTTCTTCCGCGTCATAATGAAATATGATCTTATTGTTTTCTATTCGTAACATAGTCTCTCCTTTCCGAAAATAGGAAGCCTAACCTTTAACCGCGCCGCTGGTCATTCCGCCTACAATATATTTCTGCATAAAAATGAAGATGAGCAGCACAGGGATAATCGTGACAACGGCAAACGCGGTCAGATAACTCCATTTTGTACCGTACTGTCCCATAAAGTTAAAAATTCCCGCCGTAATCGGTCTGCTCTGCTGATCAATAATAAAAGTCATTCCATAAGCCAGATCTCCCCACGCATACAGGAAAGAAAAGATCGCACAGACCATCACACCCGGCTTAGCGATAGGCAGGAGGATGCGGATAAATGCCGTAAAACGGTTACAGCCGTCTATATATGCCGCCTCTTCCATATCTTTTGGTATAGAAGCAAAATAGTTCTTCAGGATCAAAATGGAAAACGGGATACCAATCGTCGCATCTGCAAGGATTGCGGAGCCCCATGTATTGTAAAGGTGTATATTTTTAAACAGCATAAACAGTGGTGTCAGGAGTACGGATACCGGAAGCATCTGTGTGACAAGGAATGTGAGCAACATGGCTTTTCTTCCCCTGAATCTATATTTCGCAATTCCATATGACGCAGGCACCGCAAGGATCACGGCAATCGCCATCGCACCCAGAGAGATGATCATACTGTTTGCGAAAGATTTAAACATATTGAAATCGCCTGTTTTCACCTGTGCCGCGTAAGACTTTGTATTTACCACATGGGGAAAAAATGTCGGCGGATTCTGAAATATTTCTGTCTCTGTCTTCAGTGATGTAATAAGTGTCCAATATAAAGGAAATAGAAGTATACATGCAATCAAAACTGCAATAACACAAAAGATCACATTTTTCTTTACACTTAATCTCTTCTCTTCATCCATTATTCATTCTCCTCCTTTGTTGCTCTCAGATAGAATACGCCCACGATCATCAGGATTACCAGCAGCACGTTCGCAACCGCTGACCCTTTACTGTACTGGAACATTTCAAAGGACAGCTTGTAAGAGTAGGTAGACAACATATACTCTTCTTCAGTCAATTCTTTTGTTGTATTGTCACTGTACTTGGCTTCCACTTTCATTCCCGTGGTATCCAGCTCTTCTCCCGCAGCATAGACTGTTTTGGTCGGCGGTGTCACGGTTAACCCTGTCATTGTTACCTCCGGCTCTTCCTCTTACAATACATATACCTTCTTTATATCTTTTGCAATATCTGGATTTACATCTTGCCCCTGTGCAAAGACAAATGTTGCCCATGTTAATACTGAACTGTTTGAACTTCATCTGGACGATAAAACTATCTCAACGCTGAAAAATGGTAATTTCAATCACAGATTACTTTGTGAACTGATTACCCATCCGGAATTTATAAACTTAATGGCAGACATCAAACTGTATGTTGATAAATTCGCCACCATGCAGATACATAATATGAATGTCTGGGTAGATACTGCACGAGAAGAAATCATATCGAAATATCATCCTGCGGAAGAAGATTCCACCATGCACACCCTGAAATCTGCCCACATTATCGAAGAAACCTATTTTTCGCATCTGATACACGCTGATATTGACACCATAGTTACTGAACTTCGTGACAAACACAGCAGTGACATTACCAGTGCTCCAGAGCAGCCTGTTACCGCCGATATAAAGAAACAGCTAAAAAAAGTAGCTGAATTTGAAGGTAGTGATGTAGATAAGCTTTTAATGATTTTCTGTCAGCAAACCCATCTGAATTACTCTCGTCTGACAGAGGAAGAAAAGGCTTGGCTGATTAAAATAGCCAATAAATCCAATTTGCTCCGCAAAGGTGCGAGTCGGCGTGGTAAAGGCAAAAAATATAACTAACGGCACGAAAAAAGCCACTCTTTATTTTCAAAAGAATGGCTTTTTGTATGACTGTTAATGCTGTCACAAAATATTCAGTTGTTTTATTGGGTGTTATTTCCCTTTAATCGGTGTTATGGATAAGGTATACCCCAATGGAGCAAGAATTTTCAGCAGAGTATCAATCTGCGGTGTGGATTTCAGGCTTTCCATTCTTGCAATAGCTGGCTGTTTTACTCCGCTTAATTCTGCAAGCTCTCTCTGAGAATAGCCTTTCTTTTCTCTGGCTTCGATCATTTTTCCAATCAGTTCCACTTCAAAATCAATCTTTCTTCTTTCTTCTGGTGTAACACGACTTTCATCAGCCATATAATCTGCAAAAGTGTTAATTTCTTTCATGATTCATCATTCCTTTCCAAAAAGTCCTTTAGGTTTTTGCGTGCTCTATCAATTTCCTTCACTGGTGCTTTCTGTGTCTTTTTGATATAGTAATGCAGCATTACAAATTTATTATCCTTCCAGTAAAAAAAAGAATATCCTGTTTTTCAGTGGTCGAAGTTCCCATATACTACCATCAATATGCTTTACAATAGGACTTCCTATTCTTGTACCATATTTCTCAAGTGCCTTTAAGTAGGTCAGAATCTTCTCTCTGTTTATCTTTGCATCTTTGCTTGTCTGTGCCTTTACCTGTAAATCATCGAGATAATCAATAATCTCTGACTTACCATTTTTGTCTTTATAAAACTGTATATCGAACATATCAAACCTCTTTTTCTTTCATGATAACTTATTTGTTATCAAAAGTCAATGTCTTTTTCCGTAATTTGCAACAGTTCATGCCAAGTTATAAATTATTTCCGACAGAATAATTTCCTCTGCCCTATTATAAATGCTATAGCTTTTAGGATTTAGCCCTAATTGAGATATAAGGAAAGGGAAGCAAAAATGCTTCCCTTTCGAGTTATATATAGATTTTGCAAATAATATCTTTAAATCGGTTCGCTTTAGTATACTCCGGGTGGTGTGACATATAATCATTCACATCTTCCCTCGTAATCACGAATGTTGTGAAATACATGTATTTGCGGTTATCTTCTACTTTCCTCCATTGGCGATAGCTGCCTGTGCTGCTGCCAGTCTTGCAATCGGCACACGGAACGGTGAGCAGGATACATAATCCAGACCGATCCTGTGGCAGAATTCTACAGAAGAGGGATCTCCGCCGTGCTCACCACAGATACCGATATGAAGCTTCGGATTAGCCGGTCTGCCAAGCTGGATCGCCATTTCCATTAACTTACCAACACCAATCTGGTCAAGCTTGATAAACGGATCATATTCAAAGATCTTGGTGTCATAGTATCCACCTAAGAACTTGCTTGCATCATCACGGGAGAATCCATAGGTCATCTGTGTCAGGTCATTCGTACCGAAGCAGAAGAAATCTGCATCCTTTGCAATTGCATCTGCAGTAAGTGCCGCACGTGGAATCTCAATCATCGTACCTACTTCGTACTCCATGGTAACTCCCGCTGCCTTGATTTCTGCATCTGCGGTTTCTACAACAATCTTCTTAACGAAGTCAAATTCCTTTACATCTCCAACAAGCGGAATCATAATTTCCGGCTTCAGGTTCCAGTCCGGATGCGCCTTCTTAACCTCGATTGCTGCACGGATCACAGCCTTGGTCTGCATCTTGGCAATTTCCGGATAAGTAACTGCCAGACGGCATCCTCTGTGTCCCATCATCGGGTTGAATTCATGCAGGCTGTCGATCATAGCCTTGATTTCATGAACACTCTTATTCTTCACCTTCGCAAGCTTCTCAATATCTGCTTCCTCGGTCGGAACGAACTCATGAAGCGGAGGATCCAGGAAACGGATGGTTACCGGATTCCCTTCAAGTGCTTCATAAAGCTCCTTGAAGTCTCCCTGCTGATAAGGAAGAATCTTTTCGAGTGCAGCTTCTCTTTCTTCTACGGTATCGGAACAGATCATTTCACGGAATGCTGCAATACGGTCTTCCTCGAAGAACATATGCTCCGTACGGCAAAGTCCGATTCCCTCTGCCCCAAGCTCTCTTGCTCTTCTTGCATCATGGGGAGTATCGGCGTTGGTACGAACCTTTAACCTGCGGTACTTGTCTGCCCATGCCATAACACGTCCGAACTCTCCGGCGATCTTTGCATCTACCGTCTTAATCTGTCCATCATAAATCTTTCCTGTTGTGCCATCAATGGAAAGATAATCTCCTTCATGGAATTCCTTTCCGCCTAAGGTAAAGGTCTTATTGGCTTCATCCATCACAATGTCACCACAGCCGGAAACACAGCAGGTTCCCATGCCACGGGCAACAACGGCTGCATGGCTTGTCATACCGCCACGTACCGTAAGGATTCCCTGAGATACTTTCATACCGGTAATGTCTTCGGGAGAGGTTTCAAGACGGACTAAAACAACCTTCTCACCCCTGCCTGCCCAGTTCTCTGCATCTTCTGCGGAGAAAACAATCTTACCGCATGCAGCACCGGGAGATGCTCCAAGTCCCTTTCCAACCGGGGTAGCGGCCTTTAATGCAGCCGCATCAAACTGCGGATGCAATAAAGTATCCAGGTTACGGGGATCAATCATGGCAACGGCCTCTTCCTCTGTTCTCATACCTTCATCTACAAGATCACAGGCAATCTTAAGTGCAGCCTGTGCGGTTCTCTTACCATTACGTGTCTGCAGCATATAAAGCTTTCCATGCTCTACGGTAAATTCCATATCCTGCATATCTCTGTAATGCTTCTCTAAGGTCTGGCATACCTCGGTAAACTGTTTGAACGCTTCCGGGAACTTCTGCTCCATCTCCGCAATCTTCATCGGAGTACGGACACCTGCCACAACGTCCTCACCCTGTGCATTCGTTAAAAATTCGCCAAAGAGTCCCTTTTCCCCGGTTGCAGGATCACGGGTAAATGCAACACCTGTACCGCAGTCATCACCCATATTACCAAATGCCATGGACTGTACATTCACTGCAGTTCCCCAGGAATACGGGATGTCGTTGTCACGACGGTACACATTCGCACGAGGGTTGTCCCAGGAACGGAATACGGCTTTGATTGCTCCCATGAGCTGTTCCTTCGGATCATCCGGAAAATCCTCACCGATCTTCTCTTTGTATTCTGCCTTAAACTGTGCTGCCAGCTCCTTAAGATCTTCTGTCGTAAGCTCAACGTCCTGCTTCACGCCGCGCTTTTCTTTCATTTCATCAATCAGCTCTTCAAAATACTTCTTGCCGACCTCCATAACAACGTCGGAATACATCTGGATAAATCTCCGGTAGCAGTCCCATGCCCAACGGGAATTGCCGGACATCTCTGCAATGGCATTCACTACCTCTTCATTCAGACCAAGATTCAGGATGGTGTCCATCATACCCGGCATGGAAGCACGTGCTCCGGAACGCACGGATACGAGCAGCGGGTTCTTCTTATCTCCAAACTTCTTACCGGTAATCTCTTCCATCTTTCCTATGTACTCATCAATCTGTGCACGGATCTCTTCATTGATCTCGCGTCCATCCTCATAGTACTGTGTGCAGGCCTCTGTCGTAATTGTGAATCCCTGCGGTACAGGAAGGCCGATGTTGGTCATCTCTGCAAGATTTGCACCCTTGCCGCCGAGCAGATTTCTCATGTCAGCGCTTCCTTCCTTAAATAAGTAAACCCATTTTATCATAATCTCTTCTCCTTTTCCCTCAAAGATTGATGTTACCCCTTAATGAATTCAGTATAACATAATTGCAATTACTATGCATTAAAATTCTGTTTATTTTCGTCTGTTCTGAACAACTGCAATTTTAATCCGGAATAAAAGAATCAAAGATAAACACATCAAAATGCTTCTTTGCCTCATCTAACTCCTGCTGGCTTTTGATTGTCCAGGCTGCTGCCATATTGCCATAAAGGCCACGGCAGATTTTTCTGGATAAAACGTCTGCATGCTTGTGATTATATGCTACAAAATCCGGCTTCGTCAGGAAATTCAGTAACAGGTTCTGCAGAATAAAGTACAGTGGTCCTTTGAATTCCCCGGTACGTAAAAAAGCTTCCGCAAGCTGGCCACGCACCACTTCCTTATGATGCCTGCGATACCAGAACACGGCAAGCGGATTAAAGGATTCCATGCAGTACAGCCCTTTGTATTTCCGTAAAAGGGCATCTGCCTTTTCACATACGGAAAGATCGGTAAACTCTACCTTCAACTCCACAATAAGAGGAACCTTCCCGGCAACAAGCTTTAAAACATCTTCAAACAGAGGAATCGTTTCACTGCTCTTACATAAACGGAACTTCTGCAGCTCTTCATAGGTATAGTCACATACCTTACCTTCCTGTCCACAGACCCTCTGTAACGTAAAATCATGGAAGACTACCGGAATCTTATCCTTTGTCACCTGTACATCCAGCTCAATTCCATAACCCGCCTCTACTGCCCTGCGAAAAGCCGACATGGAATTTTCCGGGGCATCCGTTTCGTTATCATGCAGGCCACGATGTGCATAATACACATTTAAAAACTTCTTCCGTTCACGCCGGTTCGTAAGCCTTGGCATAAGCATTAGCAAATACAGCACAACAAGTACTGCCAGTATCATAACGATCACTTTTAACCAAATTAATACTGCTATTGTTTTCATTTGTTTCTTACCTGATTTCTTATGTAAATTTCTCTCCCGTCAATACATAACTCCCACTAATCATCCACATCAAAATGCTCGAGGACGCTTGCCTTCTTATCCGGTCTGGTGTCTCCGTGATGTACCTGCATCATTGTAATAAACGCCAGCACCGAGAACACGAACGCATAGGGGAACAGTGTCCTATAAGAGACCTTCTCGAGCAGGAAACCCGACAGAACCGGTGTCAGAATCTGTGCAGCCATGGAAAAGGTATAATAGGTTCCTGTAAACTTACCAATATCACTTCCCTTACTCATCTCGACAATCATCGGGTAGGAGTTGACATTGATCGCCGCCCAGCCGATACCAATCACTGCAAAAGCCACATTAATCAGTGCATGATACTGATTGGCAAAAATAGCTGCAAAATAGCAGCCGCTCATCAGTACGATTCCCACAAGAATCGTCTTCTTTCTGCCAATCCTTCCTGCCAGATTTCCAATGGGAACATAGCTTAGAATGGCAGCTATGGTTGCCACCATCAGACAGTCTGCAAATCCGCCGCCTTCCAAGTGCCATACGACCTTCGTATAACGGGAAAAGGCGGTTGTTACTGCATTGTAAGCTGTAAACCACAGGAAAATGGAAGCAAGCAGGAATCCCATACTGCGCTTTACTTCTGCAGGCATCTGATGCTTTACCGCACTGCCATCCTTTGCAGCTTCCTCTGCTTCGATGGTATCCTCGGTCTCCACCTTTACTCCGGTGCTGTCTTCATAGGTCCTGATCTCTTCTGCAACCTTTTCCTTTATCCTTTTCTCGGAAATGGTAATTGCCAGAATGCCGACCGAAACGGTCATCAGAGCAGCTACGCTGACAAACAGCGGCATGTAATCCGGACGGTCTCCCTTGCCGACCAAAAGCTTAATCATGATCAGCGTGTAGACACCACCTACCGCTCCCATCAGATTGATAATCGCATTTCCCTTACTACGGAGCTTATTCGGTGTCAGATCCGGCATCAGCGCTACCGCCGGTGAACGATACAGTCCCATGGATACGAGAAGTGCAAACAGGGATACAATAAACAATACCATGTTGACCTTTCTGTCTGCGATCGGTAAAAGAAGCAGGAAAATCACCGCCAGCACCGTTCCCGTCACGATAAACGGCATTCTCTTTCCAAAACGGGTATCGGCCTTATCCGATAATGCTCCGAATAACGGAAGCAAAAAAATGGCAAGCACGTTATCGGCCGCCATGATGGCTCCGGTCAGTGTCTCCCCGATTCCAAATGTGTTCTGCAGGATCAGTGGTATAATGCTGTCATACATCTGCCAGAACGCACAAATGGAAAGAAAGGCCAGACCGATTAGCACAGTTCTTTTGTAATTCAGTTTCATAGTCAGGACTCCCTTACATTTTACTGTTTATTTTGTAACATATAAAAACACTCGCAAATCCGCACTTCGTGCTCTTCATCCTGCTTCGCAGGATTTTGCTCGTTAATGAGCCCAGAAAACCAAATGTCCGCTTTGCAGCCGCTTGGTTTTCTCTGAGTCTCATTATATCATGAACTTCGTTCATGATCGGCATTCGCCGTTCGCGATGAGCAGGCTTCGCCTGTTCCCACTCTCTTGCGCTCATTATATCATAAACCCTATGATCCTTCTATATGTTTTTCACCATACAATTGCCCCATATCGTCTGCTTGCAATCACCCAATAAATACAACATTTTATTTGCCAGACCCTTGACAATATAGGATATATCCTATATTATGTTAGAAGTAAGAAAATACTTTACCAATGAAAAGGAGTCTATAGATGCCTGTAATCTCCAGATTTTATGGAATTGTCATTAAAATGTATCTTCGTCAGAAAGAGCATAATCCTCCACATCTGCATGCATTCTATGGAGATTATGTGGGGCTCTTCTCACTGGAAGAAGGCGAGATGTATGAAGGCGATATTCCTGTCAAAGAGCAGAAACTGATCAAAAATTTCATTCTGCACTACAAGGAGCAACTTTATGATATGTGGAAAACGCAGAACTTTTATCTTCTTCCACCAATCGAATAATTTTTAGGAGGCATATTATGTCACATAAAATCCAATCCGCTACCATGTTAGAGCCTTTAAAAATCCAGGTATTATTTTTAACCGGAGAGGTCATTCAGTATAATCTTGAAAACCTCTTTCCATCTCTCCCCCAATTCAGGGCTCTGCAATCTGATCCTGCTCTTTCTTCCAGACTTACATTAGACCCCGGAGGATACGGCGTCTCCTGGTCAGATGAACTGGATCTCGACGCAGAAACCATATGGGAAGACGGTACACTCATCCGGATAGAAATAGTAAATCCTTCCAAAATGCTTGCAGGAAGTCTGGCACGTGCAAGAGAATATGCTGCCCTCACCCAAAAGCAGCTCTCTGAAAAAACCGGAATCTATCAATGCGATATCAGCAAAATCGAACGCGGAAACGCCAATCCTTCCCTGTCCACACTGCAGCGGCTTGCAGATGGAATGGATATGCAGCTGAAGATCGAATTTGTTCCACGGAATTCCGCGCATCCATTGTGATTTTCCTTGAAAATCCAACGATTTTATGTATAATAAGATTTGTATGTCCAACAATAAAATCGAGAAAACAGAGGTAAGAAAATGATTCAGGCAAATAATGTAACTTTACGAATCGGCAAGAAGGCCCTCTTTGAGGATGTAAATATCAAATTTACCGAGGGAAACTGTTATGGTCTGATCGGTGCCAACGGTGCCGGAAAGTCCACATTTTTAAAGATATTATCCGGTGCTCTGGAAACGACAAGCGGTGATGTTACCATCACTCCCGGCCAGCGTCTTTCGGTCCTTGAACAGGATCACTTCAAGTATGATGCTTATCCGGTTATGGATGTCGTTATTATGGGTAATGAACGCCTTTACCAGATTATGAAAGAAAAGGACGCCATCTATGCCAAAGAGGATTTCAGCGACGAAGACGGTATCCGGGCCAGCGAGCTTGAAGCGGAATTTGCAGAAATGGACGGCTGGGAAGCCGAAAGCAATGCCGCCATGTTATTAAACGGTCTTGGTATTGATCCTTCCTTACACTATGCTATCATGAAGGACTTAAACGGTAATGACAAGGTGAAGGTTTTACTTGCGAAAGCACTGTTCGGTAATCCGGACATTCTGCTTCTCGACGAGCCTACGAACCACCTGGATCTCGATGCAATCGCATGGCTTGAAGAATTCCTCATCAACTTCGAGAATACCGTTATTGTTGTATCCCATGACCGTTACTTCTTAAATAAAGTATGTACCCACACTGCAGATATCGACTATGGCAAGATCCAGCTTTACGCCGGAAACTACGACTTCTGGTTCGAGTCCAGTCAGTTATTAATCAAGCAGATGAAGGAAGCCAATAAGAAGAAAGAAGAAAAGATCAAGGAATTACAGGAATTTATCTCCCGCTTCTCTGCAAACGCAAGTAAATCCAAGCAGGCAACCAGCAGAAAGCGTGCCCTTGAAAAAATCGAACTGGATGAAATCAAGCCCTCCAGCCGTAAATATCCTTACATTGACTTCCGTCCCGACCGCGAAATCGGGAATGAAGTTCTCTCTGTAGAAGGAATCTCCAAGACCATCAACGGAGAAAAGGTATTGAACAACATTTCCTTTATCATGGGACATGAGGACAAGATCGCTTTTGTCGGAAGCAACGAGCTTGCAAAGACGACTCTCTTCCAGATTTTAATGGGCGAAATGGAACCCGATGAAGGTACTTATAAATGGGGTGTTACCACCTCCCAGGCCTATTTCCCGAAGGACAGTACGGCTGAATTCGATAACAATCTGACGATTGTGGACTGGCTGACCGGCTACTCTCCGGTTAAGGATGTCACCTATGTACGTGGCTTCCTTGGCAGAATGCTTTTCGCCGGTGAGGACGGTGTGAAGAAGGTAAAGGTTTTATCCGGTGGAGAAAAGGTACGCTGTCTGCTTTCCAAGATGATGATCAGCGGTGCAAACTGTCTGGTTCTCGATGAACCCACCAACCATCTGGATATGGAGTCCATCACCGCCCTGAACAACGGATTGATCAAGTTCCCCGGAGTTGCACTCTTCTCCTGCCACGATCATCAGTTTGTACAGACAACGGCAAACCGTATTATGGAAATCCTTCCGGACGGAACGCTGATTGACAAGATCACCACCTATGACGAATATCTCGAAAGTGATGAAATGGCTCGTAAGCGTACCGTTTATACCAAACAGGACGGCGAAGACGATGATTAAGCTTTGTCTTCTGCTTATACCCTGTATCCGTAAGATCGTATGTGTAAGAAAGGAACAACGAATTGAAAGCAATTGATCTGCATGTACATTCTACAAAATCAGATGGCAGTTACACTCCGACTGAACTTGTAAATTATGCATTGGATAAGGGCTTATCCGCATTTGCCCTGACTGATCACGATACCACAGACGGGATTACCGAAGCACTTGCTGCTGCAAAGGGCAAAAACATCGAAGTGATCCCCGGAATTGAATTTTCCTCAGAATATGAAGGCCGCGATATCCATATCGTCGGTCTTTATATTGATTATGAAAGTGATTATTTTAAAAGACGTCTCGTGCACTTCGTCAATGGCCGTAAAATCCGTAACATCGAAATGTGCACGCGTCTGACCGAACATGGCATGCCTGTAACCTATGAGGAACTGGAAGCAGAATTTCCCGACTGCGTACTGACAAGAGCACACTACGCCAAATATCTTTTGAAGCATGGATATGTGAAGAGCG
>FR902954.1:68696-70863 GCA_000438155.1 Firmicutes bacterium CAG:95 | reverse complement strand
TCAGGGAAGCCTTTGACCGCTATATTGGTGATCACGGTCCCTGCTTTGTTCCCCGTAAAAAGATTACCCCTATGCGTGCGGTAGAAATCATCCTGAAGGCCGGCGGATTTCCGATCCTGGCTCATCCCTGCCTTTATCACATGGGGAAGGAGCAGTTGGACAGGCTGGTTGCTTCCTTAAAAGATATCGGGCTTATGGGAATTGAAGCCATTTATTCTACCCATACCCCTGCGGATGAAAGGCAGATCCGTGCCCTTGCGAAAAAGTATGACCTGTGCATCAGCGGCGGCTCCGATTTCCATGGTACCGCAAAGCCCGGCCTTGATCTTGGCACCGGCTACGGGAAGCTTTTTGTACCCGAAGAGGTACTGACTACAATCAAAGAAAAAAGGAATTACATGATGAATCATCCTGAACTTTACAAGAAAACCAAAATTTTATTTACCGATATGGACGGAACCCTGCTAAACCATGAAAAGCAGGTTACCGATTATACCCGAGAAGTCCTGACGAAATGGACGGATGCAGGACATAAGCTTGTACTTTGCTCCGGCAGGGATATCAATAATCTCAAATACACCAAAGAAATGCTGAATCTCAACTATAAAGGCATGTATCTGATTGGTTATAATGGCGGTGAAATCTATGACTGCGAAACCGGACAGGTGCTTTACCGGATCGGTCTGAAGCTTTCCCATGTAAAATATGTGGAAGACCTGGCCGCTTCCTTCAAGATTCACTTCCATACCTATTCCGAGACCCATATTGTGTCTCCGACTATGGATGAAGGACTTGCTTATTACCAGCGCTTTATCAATACCCCCACCATCATCCAGCCGGACATTTTCTCTGTTCTTCATGTGGAGCCTTGCAAATGTCTGTTAATCGAACGGAAAGATACAGACAGACTGGAAGCTTTACGGAAAGAGCTGCTTCCCTGGACCCAAAAGGAAGGGATCTCCCTTGCCTATTCCAATCCCTATTATCTGGAAGTATTTCCTGCCGCTTCCGGAAAAGGTGCTGCTGTCCGCAAGCTTTGTGAGCTGCTTTCCATCAATCCGGCTTTCAGCCTTGCTGCCGGAGATGCCGAGAACGATATCTCCATGATTACGGAAGCCGGAACAGGAATTGCCATGACGAATGCAACCGATGCTGTCAAAAAAGCCGCCACAACCATTACCTTATACGATAATGATCACGACGGCTTGGCCAGAACAATTATTGATATGATATGATGCCAAGGTCAGCCATGCGGAAATGATTGTGCAAGATGACCGTGGGAGCTTGCTCACTAAGGGCAGCTTATACAATCATTTCTATAGGGCGGACGCCCGACATGAAATAAGCTGCCGGAAAACACGTATATTTGTTAGCCAATCTGTACCATCCGGCAGCTTATGAATGGGCATGGCGCTGAATAGTTATGTAATAATTAAGCAGCTTTCTTCTTATCGTATCCGTGAAGATAAAGAAGGATCAGACCAAGCACTGCTCCACCAATAATATTTCCAATCGTAACAGGAACCAGATTTTTCACAAAGAACCCATAGAGATTTAAGGATGAAAGCTGATCTGCCGTGTATCCGTAGGTATCCATGGCAACCTGCACGTAATTCTGGTTTCTGGCTGCGATCAGTCCTGCCGGAATATAATACATATTGGCTATGCAATGCTCATATCCCGCTACCACGAACAGCATAATCGTAAAGAAGCAGGCAAAGAGCTTACCAACAATATCTCTTGCACACATTGCCATCAGAACAGCAGCACATACCAGAATATTACAAAGAATTCCGGAGCACAGTGCCTGTCCAAAGGACATATTTACCTTTCCCATCGCCACCTTAATCGTATATGCTCCAAGCAATCCGGAGGAATAATTCAGTTGTCCGGAAATCACATTCACAACCACCAGTAAAATAGAACCCACAAAATTTCCCACATAAACTACAAACAGAAATTTAATCAAATCCAATATGGTGCAGGCTCCTTCTGCATTTCCCATTGCCATCAGGCAGTCTCCGGTAAACAGCTCTGCACCGAGGAGAACAACCATCATCAGTCCGACCGGGAATACACATCCGGCCACCAGTCGTGAAAGCCCGACATTCGTAACTGCATGAGCTGCTACATTGCTTGCTGATGCGCCAAATGCAATCATCATTCC
>FR902954.1:53805-68684 GCA_000438155.1 Firmicutes bacterium CAG:95 | reverse complement strand
AAGGCAATCAGCAGTCCTGCTAAAACAGCCCGTCCAAATACCTTATGTGTTCTAACATTCATTTTTGTTTTGCATCCATCAATATACTTCTGTACATCCTCTTTTACGGAATAATAGTTGTCTGTTCCCATGCTCTATCTCGCTTTCTTTCAATGATTATATGATTCGTTAAGTGTCCAGGTACCGTTCGCACTAACCTCAAGCTGCGCCTTCGCCTTGCTTTCGCTAAGTGGTTCCTTCGGCTCTACATGCACCTGTTTCACTAAACTCATGCTTCGTCTTCGTCTCGCATTCGTTAAGTGTCCAGGTACCGTTCGCACTAACCTCAAGCTGCGCCTTCGGCTTGCTTTCGCTAAGTGCTCTACATGAAAAAGCGGAGCATATATATTCTATATGTTCCGTCTTCCAGGGTTGGGCTATTTTAAAATAGTCAACAGCTCGTAGGGGAATCGAACCCCTGATTCCGCCGTGAGAGGGCGGCGTCTTAACCGCTTGACCAACGAGCCATATCAGATGCGATCCGTCTGCATCGCACTTGATTATTCTATTATATATTTAGAAATAATGCAAGCACTTTTTTGCAATTTTCATATAATTTTTCATATAATTTTTTAACTTTCCTAACTTTTATTTTCTTATATTGATTCTTACGATTGGCTATGCTATACTTTCGCCGTATTTAATTTCATACAGCCAAACAAGCTGTAATAACAAGGTTACCAAGTTAAAGGAGCTTTATTATGAAAAAGAAATTATTATCCTGTTGTTTATGTGTTGCTTTGCTCTTTTCCATGAGTGCCTGTGGCACAAGTATCGGAACATCCGGTTCTACCGGTCAGGCCGCTGCTGATACTTCTGAATCTGCGGAAAGTACAAATGATAATACCGACGTAGTGGAAACTGCAGATGATGCCTCTGATGAAACCATCAGCGGAATGTCAAATCCGATTGTACCGGTTAGCGATGCTTCTGAATTCGAAAATAAGCTTGGTATCACCATCATGCCGGATCTTATGGATGACGATTATCAATTATCCATTATCGGAGATACTGTCGCACAGATCGAGTTTGATAAGGAAGGTGTCGACGGCGATCCCATTGTCTGTACCCTGCGTGCTACCAAAGATACAGAAGCAGCCAAATCCTTAAGCGGCATTTATGACGATATGGAGGAAGATAATCTGACCTTTACACTGGATGACGGGAACGAACTTCCTGTCCTTTTGAAGATTCCGGGAACACTCCCATGTAAGGTGTATGAATTTGCCATCAGCGATGTCAATTACAGCTTCGAATATTCCGGCCAGATGAGCCAGATGATGTTCGCTGAAGTATTTGATTCTGTGCTTGTTGCAATCAGAGCAAACGGAACCGATACTGAATAGAAACTGTTTCCATTTGCATCATATTACAAGACCTCCGGAGCATTCATTGTTTATCCGGAGGTCTGTTTTTCATCATTAGTGTAACCCTATGAAATTAATTCCTATAAGTTTTTCATTTCTTTCTGAACAAGCAGAAATGCACCTGTCAGCATCAGAACACCTGCAACCGTAAGGATACCCTGCATAAGCCATCCCGTATTTCCGGATAACAACGCTGCAAGGACTGTTCCTGCAATATTGAAACACAGATGTAACAAAATCGGCAGGAAAACCGTTCTGCACTTTCCAGCAACATATCCTAAAACCAGTCCCACTGCAAAAGCATAGATCCCCTGTACCAGATTCATATGTAAAATTCCAAAAAACAATGCCTGAATTACATTTGCTGCTGCAAACTTCACACCTGCACTCCGAAGGAAACGCAACGTGAGTCCACGGAAAAGAAGCTCTTCGGAAATTGGTGCCAGTATCACCGTAGCTAACAAAGAGATCCAGGTTGTTTCACCAATACCTACCGTCTCAACGAGTTGCGAATAAGCTTCCATTGCATTCGGGAAAGCCAGAGCTGCAATATTTAATAAGAAATCAATTACAAGCTGTAATCCAATACCTGCCAGTATACACATCAATACTGTCCGCACGTTGACACACTCTTTAATCGACCGGTTCACATTCTTTCTTTTAACCAGAATACCATACCAGACCGCTGCTCCAATCAGTGTCAGTATCTGTGCCACAACGACAGCATAAATAATAAATTGCATAATATAATCCGTAACTGCTGCCTGTAACGCTGCCGGGTCATTCAGAAGCTCGGCTTCTCCGTTCATTGCAATACGCACAGAATAGACTACTGTACCAATTACACTGCATGTAAGCCCCGAAAGAACCTGTATCATTAATGTTGCAAGTAATGGTACAACACTTAACACATAGTACCCTGCTTTTCCTTTTTGTTTCTCCATGACTGCTCCTTCACTTCATAAACCAGAATTCATTTCTATAGGGCAAACGCCCGACATGAAATAAGCTGCCGGAAAACACGTATATTTGTTAGCCAATCTGTACAATCCGGCAGCTTATGAATGGACATAGCTCTGAATAGTTATAAGAAAATAAATTTACAGATAAACAGTACTGCAAGTACATACATTAACGGTGTGATCTTCTTTGCTTTTCCGGATATCAGGTTAATTACCACATAGGAGATAACTCCGGCTGCAATACCCTCGGAAATGCTGTAGGTAAGCGGCATTGCAATCAATGCAAGATATGCCGGAACAGCTTCTGTAAAATCATTAAAATCAATTGCTGTAACAGCAGAGATCATCAGGAAACCTACAAACAATAATGCCGGAGCTGTTGCAAAGCTCGGAATGGTAATAAAAATCGGAGAAAGGAAAACAGCAAGCAGGAACAAAAGTCCTGTTACAACAGAAGAAAGACCTGTTCTTCCGCCTTCTGCCACACCTGCAGAGCTTTCTACGAAGGTCGTTGTTGTAGAAGTACCAAGCACTGCACCTGCTGTCGTTGCAATCGCATCTGCAAGAAGTGCTTCCTTAATACGGGGAAGCTTTCCTTCTTTGTCCAGCATATCGGCCTTGGTTGCACATCCGATTAAGGTTCCAAGTGTATCAAAGATGTCAACAAAAAGGAATGCGCATACAATTGCAACAAAGTCAAATGCTCGCAGGCTGGAGAAATCGGCCTTGAAACACTGTCCGAAAACGGAAGAAATTGCTCCGAGGTTAAAGCTGCTCCATGCCGGAATCAGGGAATAATATCCTGCATCCGGAGTAACCACATATAATCCGGTAAGCTGGCAGATAATACCCAGAATCCATGTTGCAAAAATACCAATCAGGATTGCACCCTTTACCTTCTTTACATAAAGAACTGCAATAATAAAAATACCAATCACTGCCAATAATGCAGAAATACCGGAAGTATGGAAGTCTGCAGTGAAGTCAACAATAGAAACCAGTGTGGAATCATTGTTTACAACAATTCCTGCATTCTGAAGACCAATAAAAGCAATGAATAAGCCAATACCAACGGAAACCCCCTTCTTTAACTGAAGCGGAATTGCATTGAAAATAGCTTCACGGACATTCGTAAGGGACAATACAATGAAGATGAGACCTTCTACGAATACGGCAAATAATGCGATCTGCCAGGAATAACCCATAGATCCGCATACCGTATATGCAAAATACGCATTTAATCCAAGTCCCGGTGCCAGTGCAAACGGATAATTTGCAAGCAGCGCCATACATATGGTTCCGATAAAGGATGCAATCGCTGTTGCAATCAATACTGCCTGTGCATCCATTCCGGATGCAGACAAAATACTGGGATTTACTGCAAGAATGTATGCCATGGTCATAAAGGTAGTAACACCTGCTACAACTTCCGTGCGGACATTCGTACCATTTTCTTTCAGTTTAAAAAATTTTTCTAACATAACTATCTCCATTCCTTTTGTTGTTGTGGAATATCTGTGCCTATATTACATCCAAAGTTATCTTTTCAATGATTTTTCAGAACACGGCTTACAGATTTTATTTTCCTTCATATGTAATAACGGATGCCACATCGTAATTGGCAAGCTTAGCTCTTCCATTTAAGCCTGCAAGCTCCATCATAAAGATTACCTTCACTACCTCGCCGCCAAGCTGCTCGATCAGCTTAATTGCGGCCTCTACCGTACCGCCTGTTGCAATCAGATCATCTACAAGAACAACCTTCTGTCCCGGCTTAATCGAATCCCTGTGCATCTCAATCGTTGCAGTACCATATTCCAGATCATAGGTCTGTTCAATGGTTTCACAGGGCAGCTTGCCCTTCTTGCGGATCAGTACAAACGGCTTGCCCATTGCATAGGCAATCGGTGCTCCCAGAATGAATCCACGGGACTCCGCACCTGCAATCACATCAAACTCTACTCCATCCAGCAGCTTGATCATGGAATCAATCGCAAGCTTAAATCCCTCTGCATCCTGCAGCACGCTCGTCACATCACGGAAAATAATCCCCGGCTCCGGGAAATCCGGAATACTGCGAACATAATCTTTCAGTTCCTTCATGTTATAACCACTCCCATTCTATTTATTGCTTATATCATTTGATCTGCAAATTGTCTCCCTGCCAAAGCAGTACCCACAATTCAGCACATATATCATTATATTTTCTCTCATGAAAAAAGGCAAGGAGAAGTTAACTTTCAAGTTCTTCCCTTTCAGGTTATTCAGGGACTGTCTCATATGATTATTCATTCCAGTAAAGAGTGACTTTCTTTTCTGCTTCCTGTTCTTCTAGTAAACATCTTTCCTGTAGTTCTTTGATTATTTGTTCTTTATTTCAGAAATATTGCTTATTTATTTTGTTTTATATCTCTTCTCACGATAACGCAAAATCAAACAGGCTGATCTGGTTCGATTCCGGCAGATCCCCGAGGATCCCCAGGTCACTCATCAGATCAATGATGGTCTTAGATGCCTTCGTACGCATCCGGAAATCATCCTTCGAAAGGAACGGGCCGTCCTTGGCTGCTTCGACGATTGCATCAGCAGCTTTTTCACCAAGTCCGTCAATACTGCTTAAGGACGGCATGATCTTTCCGTCGAAAATCTGGAAGTTCCGGGAATGTGCCCGGAAAATATCGATTGGCTCAAATTCAAAGCCCCGGGCATACATTTCCTGCACGATCTTCATATCCTTCAGGGTATCCTGTTCCTTCTTACTTAAGGAATCACTCCGGCTCTTATAATCCTTCATCACATCCTCTAAGTGCTTCTGTCCCTGACACATGATTTCATAGGAAAACGCCGATGCACGGATGGAAAAATACGAAGCATAGTAGGCCTGCGGATAGTTGATCTTACAGTAGGCAATACGCCACGCCATCATAACGTACGCCGCCGCATGGGCCTTCGGGAACATGTACTTGATCTTCTTGCAGGACGCAATGTACCAGTCCGGTACACCCTGCGCCGTCATGGCCTCTTCCCACTCCGGCTTCAGGCCCTTTCCCTTACGGACACTTTCCATAATGGTAAAGGATAATGCACTGTCCACGCCCATACTGATCAGGTAAATCATAATATCATCACGACAGCAGATACAGTGTGAAATATCTGCAACTCCATCGAGAATCAGGGTCTGTGCGTTTCCAAGCCATACGTCTGTCCCATGGCCAAGTCCCGAAATACGGATCAGATCCGATAAGCTCTGCGGCTTTGTGTCCAGAAGCATCTGGATAACGAAGTCCGTACCAAATTCTGGAATTCCAAGGGAGCCCACAGGACAGCCACCAATCTGATCCGGCGTAATGCCAAGAGCCGAGGTATTCTGGAACAGGGACATGACCTGCTTATCATCCAAAGGAATCTTCGTCGGGTCAATTCCGGTTAAATCCTGCAGCATACGAATCATCGTCGGATCATCATGCCCGAGAATATCAAGCTTTAACAGGTTGTGATCAATGGAATGGTAATCAAAATGTGTGGTAACAATATCGGTTGTCATATCATTTGCCGGATGCTGCACCGGTGTAAAGGAATTGATGTCCTCACCCATCGGAAGTACGATGATACCGCCGGGATGCTGTCCGGTACTACGCCGGATTCCGGTACACCCTAAAACGATACGGTTGATTTCACAGGTCCGCTTCTTCCTGCCACGTTCCTCGTAATAATTCTTCACATAACCGAATGCCGTCTTATCCGCCAGTGTAGCGATCGTTCCGGCACGGTACGTCTGCCCGGCACCGAAAATAACTTCCGTGTACTTATGAGCCTTACTCTGATATTCCCCGGAGAAGTTCAGGTCAATATCCGGCTCCTTATCTCCCTTAAATCCAAGGAAGGTTTCAAACGGGATGTCAAATCCATCCTTCATCAGCGGCTCCCCACACCTCGGACAGATCTTATCCGGAAGGTCACATCCGGAAATACCGGCATTTTCCTTGATTTCCGGTGCATCAAAATCGTAGTACCGGCACTTCGGACAGCGGTAATGTGCTGCCAGGGAATTTACCTCCGTAATACCTGCCATAAATGCCACCAGGGAAGATCCTACCGATCCTCGGGAACCAACCAGATAACCATCCTCCACTGACTTCCACACCAGCTTCTGTGCAATGATATACATAACGGCAAATCCATTGCTGATAATGGAGTGAAGCTCCTTTTCCAGACGCTCCTCGACGATCTTGGGCAGTTCATCCCCATACAGCTCATGGGCACGGCGGTAACAGATGTCCGTCAATGTCTTATCACTGTCCGGAATAACCGGCGGACATTTATCCGGCCGAACCGGTGCCATGACATCGATCCGGTCCGCAATTTTATTCGTATTGGTAATAACAACCTCTTCTGCCTTGTCACTGCCAAGATACTCAAACTCTGCAAGCATCTCCTCTGTTGTCCGCAGATAAAGAGGGGCCTGATTGTCTGCATCCTCAAAGCCCTTACCTGCCATGATAATCCGGCGGTAAACCTCATCCTCGGGATCCAGAAAATGTACGTCACACGTTGCTACCACCGGCTTTCCGTATTCTTCACCAAGCTCCACAATCCGGCGGTTGATGTTCCTGATATCTTCCATGCTGTTAATGGAAGGAACCCGTTCGGATTCGATCATGAACTCATTGTTCCCAAGCGGCTGGATTTCCAGATAATCATAAAAGTTCACAAGCCGCGCAATCTCGGCTTCCGGCTTATCTTCAAGCAAAGCCCGGTAAAGCTCTCCTGCCTCACAGGCACTTCCCAGAATCAGGCCTTCCCGGTGCTTCATCAGAAAGCTTTTCGGTACACGGGGACGCTTACTGTAATAATCCAGATGTGACGCTGAAACGAGCCGGTACAGATTCTCTCTTCCGACATTGTTCTCTGCTAAAATAATCGCATGATAAGAAGGAAGACGCTTCACAATCTCCTTACTGGAAGCCCCCCATTCATTAACCTGCTTTAAATTCGTAACTCCCTGCTCCTTTAAGAGTGGGATCATCTTTACGAAAATCTCTGCTGTTGCACCGGCATCATCTACCGCACGGTGATGATTTTCAAGGGATATTCCCATGGTCTTGCAGACCGCATCCAATGTATGCTTTGCCTGATTCGGGAAAAGCACACGTGCAATTCCCAGTGTATCTGCATATGTGAAGGTCTTGTTTAACTGCTGCCGCATCACATTTTCTTTGATAAAGCTCATATCAAAGGACGCATTGTGCGCCACCATAACCGCATCCTTGCAAAACTCCATAAATTGAGGAAGAACCTCTTCAATCACCGGTGCATCCATTACCATACTGTCATTGATGCCGGTAAGCTTTTCAATATGATACGGAATCGGCACCTGCGGGTTTACGAAGGTCGAGAATTTGTCTGCGATCTCACCATTGACCACCTTCACGGCTCCGATTTCAATAATCCGGTTGCTTACCGGTGAAAATCCCGTCGTTTCAATATCAAATACTACAAAATCGTGGGTAAAATCCTGCCCCTGCTCATTCACGACAAGCTCCTGCAGATCATCAACGAGATAAGCCTCCATGCCGTAAATGATCTTAAAGAAATCCTGCTTATCCGGATTCGGATCTCCGGCTTCCTTACGCTTTGCCTTCTCCGCTTTCCACAGATCCTCCCAGACATGGTTCGCATCCGGGAATGCCTGTACCACTCCATGATCCGTAATGGCAATTGCCGGATGTCCCCATTGATATGCACGTTTAACAATGTCCTTCGCCTCTGAAACACCATCCATATCACTCATCTTCGTATGGCAGTGAAGCTCTACTCTCTTCCGGACGCTTAAATCCTTTCTGGACGTCGTAAAGTCTGCAATCTTCCTGATTCCGATTACTGAACCGATCGTCAGCTCCTTATCGAATGCATCGATGGCCGCAATTCCCTTAAGCTTCACGAATGCGCCCATCTTAAGATCTGCCTTTACCTCCGCTACCTGATCGTTATGCACGAACATCTTAAAGGTCATGGTATCCGTATAATCCGTAATATCATACATGAGAATGGTACGTTCGTTCTTGATTTCACGGGAATCCTCACGGATGATCTTCCCCTTTACCGTGACCTCCATCTCTCCCATGATGTCCTCCATGGGCATCACCTCATCCTCAAAGTCACGTCCGTAAATAACATCCGGATTATCCGATTTCTTAATGGCTCTGCGGAAATCGCCGCGATCCTCTCTCTTTCCAAAGCTGCGCTTCTCGAATGGGCGCTTCTCTCCGACTCCCTTACTGACCGTTCCTTTTCCCTGCTCTGTCGGCTTCTCCGGTGTACCTCCAATGGCTCCTGCATTTGTGGATGAGCCTTCTCCTGCTCCTTCCGCACGCCCTGCAGCACCTGACTCCATTTCTTCCGAAGCTTCCTCTGCGGCCGCTCCTGCCTTTCCAAAGGCACGCAGTGTGATCTCCCGGATCTGCCGGGAAATCATGATGTCATCCTCTTCCTTATGACGTCCTGTTTTCTTCTCTTTATATTCCATCAGGCATTCTGCCTTAAGTCCACACCGCTCCACAATGATCTTCTCTAAGATCCGCAGAAGCTCCTGTGACTTACTTCTGGCTAAAACCGTATCCTCTGCCGTAATCAGGATCTGATTCTCCTTCGGATAGGAAAGATCTGCCATCTTGAAAATGTTATATTCCACCGGGCTGTATTCCCGCAGCTCAAGCAAAATACTGGACTCATACTCCCGCATCAGATTTTCCGGCGTATACTGCTCCGACAGATGAAAGCTCTCATATAGCTTGACCGTCACCGGATGCTTATCAAAAAACTGCCGTTTGATTTCCTTTTCAACCTTATAGATTGTCTCCTTCGGAATCAGATAATCACTTACAATGCTC
This sequence comes from Firmicutes bacterium CAG:95, assembly GCA_000438155.1. Taxonomy (GTDB): domain Bacteria; phylum Bacillota; class Clostridia; order Lachnospirales; family Lachnospiraceae; genus Suilimivivens. The sequence goes on along the minus strand of FR902954.1, from coordinate 59,426 downwards.
ACACGGACAAAGTCCCTGCTTTTGGTTGCAGAGACTTTACATACGGTGACCTGTTCAAACAGCTCACTGCTTTTTTTATCCAGATTTAGTTTGGGAAATACATCAAAAAATGATTTTTCCATACCCGTTCTTCTTTCTAACCTACGATTCCCAATGCTCCAGTTCCTCCCGAAGCACGGATAAAAGCTGATCCTCCGGAACCTTGCGGATGATCTCGCCCTTTTTAATCAGAAGCCCTTCATGAATACCGCCTGCAATTCCAAGATCTGCTTCCTTCGCTTCTCCCGGTCCGTTTACGGCACAGCCCATAACGGCTACCTTAATATTAAGCGGGAATTCTGCCACCATCGTTTCTACCTGATTGGCAAGTCCGATAAGATCTATCTTTGTTCTTCCACAGGTCGGACAGGAAACGACTTCAATACCGCCCTTCCGAAGTCCCAGGGTTCTCAAAATAATCTTTGCCGACTTAATCTCCTCCACCGGATCACCGGTAAGCGATACACGGATCGTATCTCCAATTCCCTGATGCAAAATCAGTCCCAGTCCGATCGAAGACTTGATATTTCCGCTGATGATTGTTCCTGCCTCAGTAATTCCTACATGAAGTGGATAATCCGTCTTCTGTGACAGAATCTCGTGTGCCCTGACACACATCAGTACATCCGAGGATTTAATGCTGATGACCATATTTTCATAGCCTTCCTCTTCGATCATATGTACCTTGTCAAGAGCACTCTCCACAATTCCCTCGGCCGTAACACCGTGATACTTTTCCACTAATTCCTTCTCTAAGGATCCGGAATTCACTCCGACACGGATCGGAATGTTATGCTCCTTCGCAGCAGACACAACCGCACTTAACTTCTCACGCCCCCCGATGTTTCCGGGATTGATCCGGATCTTATCTGCTCCGTTTTCAATCGCCGCAATCGCCATTTTGTAATCAAAATGAATATCTGCAACAAGCGGAATATGGATCTGCTTCCTGATCTCCCTGATTGCCTGGGCTGCCTCTAAGGTCGGTACGGTGCATCGGATGATTTCACAGCCTGCCTTTTCAAGCCGCAGGATCTGTGCCACGGTAGCCTCCACATCCTCGGTTCTGGTATTGGTCATGGACTGGATCAGTATGGGATTCCCCCCTCCGATCACCCGGTCACCGATATGAATTACTCTTGTATGTTCACGATTTGCCATCTTAAATCCTCCTGAATCTTATATTTGTATGTCTGCTTCGCAGCCGCTTGTTTTTCTTTTGTACTTATTATATTATATTACCCCACATACAGCAAAAACGCAAATTTAATCCTCTGCTTTAATGCGGATGATGCGGCTTCCGAAAACCTCCCCCTTTTCATCAATGGCTATGATCTGCAGTGACATCTGCTGCCGCGGCATCCGCTCCATAGGAATCTCAAGACGTACCTTATCTCCAACAGGGAGTACGGTTCCTTCCTTCACCAAAAGCAGCCGGTCATTTTCATCCTTCATATCCACCCAGAAGGTCTCCTTTCCGGAAGCAAAGCTGCTGCGCACCCCTGTCTGCTGCTGTAGGCCGAAGGCCAGTCCTCCCAACAGAAGTCCGATTCCCAGACTCCATAATCCGATTCCCTTCTTTGCAGTAAGCCATACCTCCTTTTCCTGCCGGAGCAGGCTCCCCTTCCTTTTCCCCAGCCGGAACAGAATGAGATAAAGAAGCATTCCGACCAACAGGCAAAGAATCGGCTTTCGTAAAAAAGGATCCGGAAAACTGGATCTTGGAATTCCATTTAAGAGAGGCAGAATCACAAGCAGGGCTCCCATGGTAACAGGAATTGCCGTCAGCAGACACCTGCAGAGATGTAACCCCTTCCACTTCCATCTCCTTTTTATGGTCTCACAGTCCTCCAACGCCTTTAGTACCTCCCGCATGGAAGCATAACGTTCCTTCGGATGCTCTCTTGTACATTTCTGAATCATCTGCTCATAAGAAACAGGGATCCTCCGGTCATACCGGCGCACCGGCCGCCGCTCATAGGGTGGCTTTAGAGGATTAACGCCGGTTAAAAGCTCATGGGCAACCGCCCCAAAGCTGAAAATGTCACATGACACATCCGCCTGTATGCCATTCCACTGTTCCGGCGCACTGTAACCGGGCGTCCCGATACTCACCCGTTCCTCACTCTGGTTGTGGCACCGGAAAAAGGCACCTCCCAGATCAATGAGCTTTAAATGTCCTTCCTCCTGAATGATAAGATTGTCAGGCTTCAGATCCCGGTAAACCACCGCCGGATGCTGTTCATGAAGATAAACAAGGATGTCCAGGAGTTCCTTCATCCAGACAATCGCCTGTGTCAGCTCCGGTTTCCCATGCTGCTCCAGATACTCCTTTAACGTAACGCCCTCCACATATTCCATCACCAGAAAACCATGCCGGTCCTCCTCAAAATAATCATAAATGTCCGGCAGTCCCGGATGCTTCAATGCCTTTAAAAGCTCCATTTCCCTGCGGATCTCCCGGATCTGTTCCATCTCCTTTATTGCCACCAGACGGTTTAAATGCAGATCCCTCGCAAGCATTACACGCCCTGATGCGCCCTCTCCTATCTTCCGGAGCTGCTCATACTGATTGTTCCAGATTTTTCTCATTGGCATCTCTCCTCCCCTTTCAGCAGGTTCTGATATAAATTGCGGAAAGATTATCCTTTTCGCCCTGCTTCTTCACATAGGCAGCGTTTTCCTGAAGTCTTCTTTCAATCTGCCCCTCCTCTAAAATGGAAGCCGGCTCGAACATCTCTCCCCAGCACTGCTTATTATAAAATCCATCCGTACACAGCAAAAATCCCTGTTTCTTTCTCACCCGTCCCCTCCGGATGTCCGGCTTCTGGAACGGAAAGCTCCCCATACACTTCAACAGCCGGTGTCCGCCTCCACTGTGATCCGTTGTCAGAAGTTCCATCCTCTTCTTACGGCAACGATAAATCCGGCTGTCCCCGATATGACAGATCAGATACCGGTGTCCCCAGATCAACAGCAGCGACATCGTTGTCCCGAGCTGTTCTTCTTTTCCCTTCCGATATCTGCAAAACTCCTCATTGATGCTGTATAGGCATCGCATTATACTCTTTTCCATGAAGGAAGCTCTTCTCCCTTTTCCGATCAGATCAACGATCTGCCGGTAAAAGCAGGCAACCATGCGCTCAATCACATAACCGCTTGCCACTTCTCCCTTCCAAAGGCCACCAATACCATCACAAACGATTGCCATCAGTACCCTTCCTCTGCTTGTCATCACCTGTTGGATCGTGATGGAATCCTGATTACAAAGCTGCTGACCGCAGTCCCAATATGCACCTGTTAAAAATTTCATGTATTCCTGTTCCTGCCTCCTGTATATTCTTACTATTCTGTTTTGTAACTGTTCCGTCCACAGCTACCCCTGTGTCCTGTTTTCTTTACGCATAAGCAAATGGTTTCCGGGGAGATTATAGCGAAGTGCTAAAATGAACCCTAGATTTCTTTCAGAATTGAAATGTAGAATTATTATAATTGACAAATAAAAAAGAATCCATTGTACAAAATTACCAAAAGTGAATCTTTGGCAATTCTATACAATGAATCCCCTTTATTTTTGTAGATGATTTTATGCAAAGAACTTCGAAATATCGTTAAACATCACAACAACCATTAAAATCATCAGTACCGCCATGCCTGCCAGATGTACAATTCCTTCCTTTTCCGGTGGAATCGGTTTTCCACGGACTGCCTCCACCAGTAAAAAAACAAGGCGTCCGCCATCCAGTGCCGGAAGAGGGAGTAAATTCATGACACCCAGATTCACGGAAAGAAGCAGTGCAAGCTCAATCATGGACAGAATCACCGTAGAGGCTCCATATACCTTCGCTTCCGTATAGGTGTCATCCACCACCTTCACAATTCCCACAGGTCCCGACAGATCATTTAACGAAAGCTGTCCGGTCACCAGCATGCCAAGGCTCTTGAAGGTCATTTCCACTTCAAAATTCATCATGTAAAAGGCATACTGGAAATTCTGCAGGGCATTGCACTTCAGATACTCTCCTGTAGAAATTCCCATGAGATAACGGTTCGCCTCCTCATTAAAGGTCGGTGTTACCGTTACCGTATGCTGCTCTCCATCACGTTCATATACAATTTCAAAGGGTTCTCCCTTCACATTGAGCTGGGAATTCAACAGCACCTGCTGATACAGATGAATGCTTTTACCATTCATCTTCACAATACGGTCTCCAACCTCAAGACCTGCTGCTTCTGCGTTACTTCCCTCCTGTACGGTCGTGACCGTGGGAAGCAGGACACCGGTATTGGCAACCAGAATCACAGCCAGAAGATACGCTAACAGGAAGTTAAACACCGGACCTGCCAGAACGGTTGCGAACCGTGCCCACACCGGGGCATTCGGGAATGCTCCCTCCGATACCTCGCCTTCCTTCGTATTCAGTCCGTCCTCGCCCTCAAAAACGCATGCACCTCCAAGCGGAAGCAGCTTAATGGAATATTTCGTATCTCCCTTCGTAAAGGATACTAATGTCGGTCCCATTCCCACAAAAAATTCCACGACATGAATTCCATTGCTTTTGGCTATGATAAAATGTCCGAATTCATGTGCGACAACGATCACACAGAAAATAACAATAAACAAAATAATTGAAACAATCAATGAAGTTCCTCCAAATACTGACCCTGTTTTAGTTTATGACAATTTCCCGGAAATATACGCATGTGCCTGTGCTTCGGCTTCCAGAATCTCATCCACCGTAGGATTGGCAATGACCTTGTGCTGCTCCATCGCTCCCTGAATCAGATCATAGATCGCAAGGAAACGGATTTTTTTATCCAGGAACAGTCCTACTGCCTTTTCGTTTGCCGCATTAAATACAGTCGGCATGCTGCCTCCTGCCGCAATGGCATCATAGGCAAGCTGCAGTCCGCGGAACGTCTTAATATCCGGCTCCTCAAAGGAAATGCTCTTTAACGCAAAGAAATCCACCCTCCTGCCATCCATCGGCCTGCGATCCGGATAAAAAAGCGCATACTGGATCGGAAGCTTCATATCCGGCATTCCAAGCTGTGCCATAATTCCGCCATCCACATATTCTACCATGGAATGAATGATGCTCTGCGGATGAACCACAACCTGAATCTGCTCCGGCTCCACATCAAACAGCCATTTTGCTTCCATAACCTCTAATCCTTTGTTGACAAGAGTAGCAGAATCCACAGTGATCTTCCGTCCCATCGACCAGTTCGGATGCTTCAATGCATCCTCAACCGTAATATCCTGTAATTCCTCCGTCTTTTTTCCACGGAACGGTCCTCCGGATGCAGTCAGCAGAATCTTACTTACCCGCTCACGGTTTTCGCCATGCATCGACTGAAAAATCGCACTGTGCTCACTGTCTACCGGAAGAATGGATACTCCCTTTTCTTTGGCAAGTGGCATGATGATATGTCCTGCGGTCACCAGCGTTTCTTTATTTGCAAGTGCAATGGTCTTTCCGGCTTTAATCGCTGCAATCGTCGGACGGATTCCGATCATGCCGACAATCGCTGTTACTAAAACCTCCATCTGCGGAAGAATTGCAAGCTCCAGCATCCCT
>FR902954.1:47919-53779 GCA_000438155.1 Firmicutes bacterium CAG:95 | reverse complement strand
CCCTTCCACTCCTGCTGATACCCTCGTATCGGTATCTGCAATGCGGTTCTTTAAGTCTGTAGCAGCTTCCTCAGATCCCATCACGGCAAGCATGGGATGAAATTCCCGTACCTGCTGCTCCATTAAACTCACGTTGCTTCCCGCCGCCAGTGCAATGACCTGCAGGTCAGGATTACTCCGTACAATCTCAAGTGTCTGGGTTCCAATGGAACCGGTAGACCCGAGAATACCAATTTTCTTCATTTAGTACCTCCTGTTCTATGCTCTGATTAAAAGCAGAGTAAGGAAATAAATCATCGGTGCGGTGAAGATCACACTGTCAAACCGGTCCATAACGCCTCCATGTCCGGGGATCAGCTTTCCATAATCCTTGATCTCCTGATTACGCTTAATTGCAGAGGCCGCCAGATCACCTACCTGGGAGATCACTGCACCAGCCGCACTGATTACTACAAATATCCATGTAATACTCTGTTCCACAACCACACTTTCCACAATGAAATATCCATATAGTGCACCAACAATGGCCGAACCAAGGATTCCTCCGATCGCTCCCTCAATGGATTTCTTCGGACTTAATATGGGTGCCAGCTTATGCTTACCGATACAGATTCCGGTAAGGTACGCACAGGTATCACAGATCCAGGAGCTGATGAAAATCATCCACACCGTATAGACGCCATAGGGAAGCTCTCTTACAAGATAAATAAAGGACAGCATCACCGGCGCATAGGCTACACAGAAAAAAGCACTCATAATCTGATCAGAATGGTATTTTGGGAACGAAAATACATAAATAAACATAAATCCAATAAGAATTAATACCACCGCCAGAAACAGGTAAATCCGGTCCGGTACAAATACCATCACCAGATAATAGGCAAGGATTCCTATGTAACCATTGATTTCGAGTGCCGAAAGCTTCTTTCCTTCCCCACTCAGCTTACAGGCCTTCATCAATTCCCGGTAAGCAACAAGGGCTAAGAATAATAATGTTGCCGCAAGAAGATATCCTCCTCCCAGTATGGTTACCAGGGCAAGAATTACCAATACAACGGAGCTGATCACTCTGGTTCGAAACATGCCTACTCCTCCTTTACGAGTCCGAATCTGCGGTCTCTGTGATTGTATGCTTCCACAGCCCTGATAAGCTCTTCCTTTGAAAAATCAGGCCATGGCACTTCCGTAAAATAAAATTCCGTATAGGCAAGCTGCCACAACAGGAAATTGGAAATCCGCTGCTCATTACAGGTACGGATCAGCAGATCCGGCTCCGGAAGTCCGTGTGTATCCAGCATTTCTCCAAAAAGCTCCTGGTTAATATCATCGATCTTAAGCTCTCCTGCCTGCACCTTCTCACAGGTCTTCTTTACGGCACGCACAATTTCATCCCTGCCGCCATAATTAAGTGCAATCTGAAAATGAAGTCCGTCATTGTCCTTTGTTGCCTCTTCCAGCTCTGCAATCCGGTTACGGATATCATTATCGAGTCCGGTTTTATCTCCGATTACCCGGACACACATCCGGTTCTTTTTCGCTGTTGTCAGACAGGTCTTCATATAATTACGCAGAAGCTTCATCAGTGCTTCCACCTCATCCTTTGGACGATTCCAGTTTTCGGTACTGAAGGCATATACCGTCAGATACTGAATCCCCATTTTGTAAGCTTCCTCACAGATGGTTTCCACATTCCTGGCCCCCTGCACATGCCCATAATTACGCGGCATTCCCTTGTTCTTCGCCCAACGTCCGTTTCCGTCCAGTATGATCGCAACATGCTGCGGCATCTTCAAATCCTGTAAATCTGGCATAGTCTCACTCCTTGCTCAATCTGATGCACTAAAATCGTGCTTCATTTCTTCTCCGCGAGCTGCACATCCCTGCGGAGCTGTTTGCTTTACAGGAAATTCCGCCGGAATTTCCTGTAAAGTCAAAAAAGAGGGCGACACGATGAATCGCCTGCCCCCCTTTTATTTTAAACAATGATACTAAACGGTTAAAATTTCCTTTGACTTTTCTTCCGTCATTGCATCCACTTCCTTGATGTACTTATCGGTGATCTTCTGAAGATTCTCTTCCAGTTCCTTGATCTCGTCCTCGGAAATTTCTGCCTTTGCAAGCTTCTTGAATACATCGTTACCGTCACGGCGGATGTTGCGGACTGCAACCTTACATTCCTCCGCTTTCTTCTTTACCTCCTTAACAAGATCCTTACGACGTTCCTCGGTAAGCTCCGGGAATACCAGACGGATTACGACACCGTCATTGGAAGGTGTAATTCCGATATCGGAAGAAAGGATTGCTTTCTCGATATCCTTAATCAGAGACTTCTCCCACGGTGCAATCTGAATCATTCTTGCTTCCGGAACCGTGATATTACCAACCTGCTGGATCGGTGTCGGCGTTCCATAATAGTCCACACGAAGCTTATCCAATACATGGGGATTGGCACGTCCTGCACGGATTCCCTGATAGTCTGCTGCCAAATGCTCCAGTGTCTTCTTCATCTTATCATCATATACCTGAATTCTCTCGTCCATAATAGCCTCCCTTATACCAGAACCTTCGTTCCATTAAATTTACCACTCATGGTATTTACAATACTGTTTTCTTCATTTAAACCGAATACCCACATCGGCATCCTGTTATCCCTTGCCAGGATGGATGCGGTCATATCGACAACCTGCAGATTCTTTTCGATGACTTCATCAATGGTGACCTCATCATACTTCTTCGCATCCGGATTCTGCTTCGGATCACTGTCATAAACTCCGTCGATGGATTTTGCAAGCAAGATCACTTCGGCATCCACTTCGATCGCACGGAGAACGACTCCGGTATCAGTTGAGAAGTACGGATGACCGGTTCCACCTGCAAAGAATACAACCATGCCATGTTCAAAATACTTGTTCGCTCTGTCCTTAGAGAACAGCTTCGTGAACGATCCACACTCAAACGGCGTTAAGATGGCGGTCTTCATTCCAACGCTGCGGAAGATTTCCGATACATAAATACAGTTCATGACCGTTGCCAGCATACCAATCTGATCGGCCTTGGTACGGTCAATGTTCTCGCTGGTTCTTCCACGCCAGAAGTTACCGCCTCCTGTAACAATTCCAACCTGGATTCCCTGATCTACAAGCTGCTTTACCTGTAAAGCAACCTCTCTCACGGTAGCTTCATCAAAGCCGGTCTTCTTGTCTCCGGCAAGCGCTTCTCCGCTTAATTTCAATAAAATACGCTGCATACCATGTCCTCGATTTCTATATTTTTTATATTTGTATTTGTAACTATTCAGAACCCCATTCGAAAAACTGCTGCGTTACATCTTTTTAAGCTCTTCAAAGAAGGATGTAGGATTAACCTCTGCATAGCACTGGGAGCACATACCTTCAATAACTGCGCCGTTATTGATCTGTACGGATTTGGATTTGATGTTACCCATAACGATTGCGGATGCGTCTAAGATCACCGGTCCCTTAACATCAATATCACCCTTGATTGCCCCGGCAATCACTGCACTTGTTGCATAAATATCCCCGATGATTACGGAACTCTGTCCTACCTTGATGGCTCCGTTACTGCGGATTTCACCGGTAATCTTCGCTCCCTCTGCAAACACTTCGGTTGCACGGGAATTACCCTGAATCGTTCCTGTAATGTTAAGCTTTCCTAACGCTTCCACATCTCCTACAATACTTCCGCGGATATCAAGAGCTCCTTCGGTTGCGATATTACCATTGATAATCATGCTCTCCATAATCACGGAAACTTCATCATTTGCTACTTTATTGGTAGTACGCTGTTCGAAAACAGGTTTCTCAGGAACAACAGGCGCTACATAAACCTCTTCTTCCTCCTCGTCTGTCTCCGGCTCTGCATCATCCACATGATCCAGCATTGCACTTAAATCTGCATGGAAATTATTGACGGTCTGAGGTCCCTTTGCTGTCTCATCCTCCTGCGCTTCTGCACCGGACCCTGCTTCCGCTTCCGTCTCTTTGACATCAGCTCCGTCCTCCGGAATCAGTTCGTTTACTGCCTGTGATAAATCTTCCTTTAAATCTGAGAAAAAACCCATTTTCAAATCCTCCATTCACTTTTGTTATTGCTTTTCAGGCGCCGCAATATGCTGTACGGGCACCGTTTCGTCCGTAATTGGTAAAAGCTCGGCATCTCCCTGTTCCTGAATTGCTTCGATAATCTGGGGAAGTGCCTCTATCGTCGTTCCCTTATTGGAAGCATCGTGCATCAGAATCACACTCTCCTTCTGCTTCTCAATGCCTGAAAGACAGTTATTCACAATCGTTTCTGCCGGAAGCGTTCTTGACACGGCATCCCCCGATGCAACGTTCCAGTCAAAATAGGTAATTCCGATATCGGTCAGATATTCGATTAATTCCTGCATATCCACCTTGCTCACCGTATTCGAGCTGCCTCCCGGAAAGCGGTAAATACGTGGCCATACTCCCGTTGTTTCGTACAGGTATTCCTGCAGGGAATTCAGATCTCTTGCAAAAGCTTCCTTCGATTCATAAATTTCATCATACCTATGACTATAGGAATGCATTGCCAGAGTGTGCCCTTCCTCTACGATCCGCTGATACGCTTTCACAGACCGTTCATCCGTCTTGCCTACAACAAAAAACGTGGCTTTTACGTCATAGTCCTTTAAAATGTCCAGTATCTGATCCGTATTACTGCTCGGACCGTCATCAAAGGTAAGATATACCTTCTTACCGCTGCTCTTTACCGGATTTATCTTCGCCGGTTCCTCCGCTTTTGTCTCTGTATCCTTTACAGACTCTTCAACCTTTGTGGTCTCATAAACGCCGGAAGCCTCTTCCTGTATTTCCTCCACAGGGAGCTGCTCCGTCAATACAGCAACCTGTTTTTTTAACTGGAATACACGTACTGAAAGTAAAATGCAGCCAGTGACCGGAATCAGAATTGCAAGGGCAATTGTCCATAAAATCATTTTTTTCAATCGTTTCACACGCTGCGAACGATTGATTTCCTTCTTCATATTGTCATGACCTTTCCATCTGAATATAAGATCATTATAGTTTGATTTGATAGTTCTGTTTGATTGTATCACATGTCCTTACTCTTTGGCAACATCTTTGGACCGCAGCATCTTCACATGGTACAGGCCTTCATCCGCCTGTGTCAGTGCATGCTGCAGCGTCAGTCCGCTTTCCTCATCGACCTTGCTGGTCCCTGCCGATACGGTTACATTGTATGGCTTGTCACTACTCTGGTTATGCAGATAAAACTGATGATATATTTCCTGTAAAACAGCTTCTCCCTCATCCTCTTTGTCATAGACAAGGGCACAGGCAAACTCATCGCCACCAATCCGTCCGGCAACTCCTCTTCCTTCTACTGTTTTTCCTAAGATATCTGCGATCAGCTTTAAGGAGTAATCGCCCTCCTCATGACCATAACGGTCATTGATGATCTTCAGATTATTCATATCCACATAGATGACATAGACTGTACCATCCTTCCGGTCAATCATCTTCTGTGCCGCATCCATGAAGCCTCTCCGGTTCAGGATTCCGGTCATGGCATCTATCCTTGACAGGTTATCGAGTGCAATATTGTTTTCCTTTAAGACAGCAAGGCTTTCCTCCAGCTTCTGCTGTACCTTCTCATTGGTTTTCAGCAGATCAATCATCTTTGCTGCCGAGCTTAACTGATTTACCAGAAACTCTCCATTTTCAAATACCTTTTCCGTCAGGTCCATGAGTACCACGCCATACAGGTTCTCATTACTGTAAAGCGGGAGCATCACCTCAAAGATACGGCGGTCCGGATCCACCACATTGTTCCGGAACAGCATATTCCTGCTGACCTT